>NZ_LGDB01000128.1:0-344 GCF_001279655.1 Streptomyces sp. WM6372
GATCAGGCCTGCGATGCCGGCGGCGGCGTCGAGGTGGCCGATGTTGGCCTTGACCGATCCCAGAGCACAGGAGCCGGCACCGCCAAACGCACGCGACAACGCCTGCACCTCGATCGGGTCACCCAGCGACGTACCCGTTCCGTGTGCCTCGATGTAGTCGATGTCCTCGGGGGTCAGGCCCGCGCTGCCGAGCGCGGCCGAGATGACGGCGGCCTGGCCGGTGACGCTGGGGGCGGTGAAGCCGACCTTGACCCCGCCGTCGTTGTTGACGGCCGAACCCCTGATCACGGCGTGGATGGTGTCGCCGTCGGCCAGCGCGTCCTCCAGCCGCTTCAGCACCACCA
>NZ_LGDB01000129.1:0-343 GCF_001279655.1 Streptomyces sp. WM6372
GTTCAATGCGGCCGGTGACCACATCTTCTTCATCGATGCCAACGGCAGTGTTGCGAATGACTGGGTGAGCAATGGTGCCTGGCAGGGTCCGTCGGGGATCAGTGGTCAGGCTCGGGCCGGTTCCGGGCTTGCCACTGATGCCGCGGGTACGCACGTCGCTTTTGTCGACGCCAATGGGAACCTGGCCAATGACTGGGTGAGCAACGGTGCTTGGCAGGGTCCGTCGGGTCTGGGTGGTCAGCCGCGTGGGGATTCGCCGCTGGCGTTCAATGCGGCCGGTGACCACATCTTCTTCATCGATGCCAACGGCAGTGTTGCGAATGACTGGGTGAGCAATGGTGCC
>NZ_LGDB01000130.1:0-331 GCF_001279655.1 Streptomyces sp. WM6372
GTCGAGGCGTTCCGGGTCCATGGTGGCGATGAGGCCGTTGTCGCCGGTGCCCGCGGCGTGGACGATGCCGGTCAGCGGGTGCTCGGCCGGGATCGAGGCCAGGAGGGCGGTGATGTTGGCCGGGTCGGCCACGTCGCACGCCGTGATCGTCACCTCGGCGCCCGACTCGGAGAGCTCGGCGGCCAGTTCGGCCGCGCCCTCCGCGTCGGGGCCGCGCCGGCTGGTCAGGACCAGGTGGCGGGCGCCGTGCTCGGTGACCAGGTGCCGGGCCAGGTGCGCACCGATACCGCCGGTGCCGCCCGTGATCAGGACCGTGCCCGCCGGATCGAGG
>NZ_LGDB01000131.1:0-331 GCF_001279655.1 Streptomyces sp. WM6372
CCTCAACGCCGTGGTCCTCCAGGTCCGGCCCGCCGCCGACGCCATGTGGCCCGGGGCCCGGGAGCCCTGGTCGCAGGGGCTGACCGGGGCGCAGGGCGAGGACCCCGGCTGGGACCCGCTCGGCAGGGCGGGCGCCGAAGCCCATGCCCCGGGGCGGGAACCGCCGGCCTGGTTCAACCCGTCCCGGGGGGCCCACCACCCCCACCCCGCCCGCCTGGGGGCCGTAGGCGCCGTCGTCGTCGAACACCTCCCCCTCCACGGGGTACGGCTAGAAGTAGTCGAACCAGTGCACCCCGTCCACCTCGTACCCGGGGAGGGCGTCGAGGATGTC
>NZ_LGDB01000132.1:0-331 GCF_001279655.1 Streptomyces sp. WM6372
GTCGAGGCGTTCCGGGTCCATGGTGGCGATGAGGCCGTTGTCGCCGGTGCCCGCGGCGTGGACGATGCCGGTCAGCGGGTGCTCGGCCGGGATCGAGGCGAGCAGCCCGGTGATGTTGGCCGGGTCGGCGACATCACAGGCGGTGAGGGTGATCTCGGCGCCCAACAGGGAGAGTTCCTCGGCCAGTTCGACCGCGCCCTCCGCGTCGGGGCCGCGCCGGCTGGTCAGGACGAGGTGGCGGGCGCCGTGCTCGGTGACCAGGTGCCGGGCCAGGTGCGCACCGATACCGCCGGTGCCGCCCGTGATCAGGACCGTGCCCGCCGGATCGAGG
>NZ_LGDB01000133.1:0-329 GCF_001279655.1 Streptomyces sp. WM6372
CGCCTCCTCCACCGTCGTGGCGCGGCGGCCGGGGACCTCCGCGCCCTGCGGCAGGGAACCGGCCTGTTGAAGGAGGCCAGGTCCAACTTTGCAATTGGGGAGGGCTTACGAACCCGCGCCCGCCGACCCCGTGGGAGCGGTCCTCATGGACTCCACCGAGACCGCGCCCCCCACCGCCGGCCCCACCAAGGCAATCCTCGACCCCGGTCGCACCGGGCCCCCCCCGACAGTCCCCCTACGAACGCCCCGCCCGCCACGTCACGGACTGAACAAGAGCTGGGCTGCAGTGGCGTTCCGCCGGTGAATCAGGCTTCCCGGGCGGGTGAACC
>NZ_LGDB01000134.1:0-323 GCF_001279655.1 Streptomyces sp. WM6372
GACCATCGGTTTCGGCCCCTCGCTCTTCGCCAAGGACCGTTTCGGCCTGGAGGGCAAGCGCCCCGAGGCCCGGGTCGACCTGGAGCGGTTCCCCGGCGACAACCTGGACCCCCCCAAGAGCGGCCCGGGCCACTGCGTGCACGGCTGCGCGGGCCACCCGCAGGAGCCGGCCCACGCAACCCGCCGGCCCGCCCCCCGCGGGGTCGGGCAGCCCCCGGGGCCTTGTCCCGGCCGAAAATGTCCCCCTGCTCCTGGAGCGGGGGGCGGTCCCAGGTCTCGATGTGCATCCGGATCCGGCGGGCGACCAGGTACGAGCCGCCGGC
>NZ_LGDB01000135.1:0-315 GCF_001279655.1 Streptomyces sp. WM6372
GTCACTGCCCGACCCGGCGAGCGCCTCGCCGCACGACGTGGCCCGGTTCTTCGCCGGCCTGGACGACGCCGGGCGCCGGGCGCCCGTACGCCCCCACCCCCTGGTGGTGGGCTGGGGTTCCGTGTTCGGGCCCATCGACGCTGCGGTGCGGCCCGGACGCGGTGAGGCCGGCCCGATCGGGGAGGCGCAAGGCGAAGGGGCCCACACTCGGGCCCACCAGTTGCTCGGGCACGCCGAGGGGAAGCAGGCCCTCCTGGAGGGCCAGGGCCAGGGTGGGCTCGCGGGTGTAGCGGCGTGCGTTGTCGATGCAGAGGG
>NZ_LGDB01000136.1:0-314 GCF_001279655.1 Streptomyces sp. WM6372
GCCCCGATGTCCAGCCGGGCGTGACAGTTGGTGCAGAGGCACAGGATGTTGCGCTCGACATCGGGCCCCCTGTGGGGTTCAGCCAGCGGCTTGAGGGGGGCACCCTGGCTGTAGGGGTTGGCGTTCGCGCCGCCCAGCGGTAACCCACAGGTCTGGCACTGCCCTCCGTAGGGGCCCTTGGTACGGGGGGAGGGCGGCGGAGCCGAGCGCGGCGGCCCTCGCAATCCCCCCGGCCGAGGAGAATTTCCCGCAGCCGCGCCCCACGAAGTCTGAGCGGACGCGGTGGGTGACGCGGGCCGCCCGCCGTATCAAGG
>NZ_LGDB01000137.1:0-309 GCF_001279655.1 Streptomyces sp. WM6372
AATATTCCTACGCGCACAGCGGATAGGGACCGAACTGTCTCACGACGTTCTAAACCCAGCTCGCGTACCGCTTTAATGGGCGAACAGCCCAACCCTTGGAACCGGCTCCAGCCCCAGAATCCGACGAGCCGACATCGAGGTGCCAAACCAACCCGTCGATATGGACTCTTGGGGAAGATCAGCCTGTTATCCCCGGGGTACCTTTTATCCCTTTAGCGACGGGGCTTCCACAAGCCCCCCCCGGATCACTAGTCCCGACTTTCGTCCCTGCTTGGCCCGGCGGTCTCACAGTCAAGCTCCCTTGTGCAC
>NZ_LGDB01000138.1:0-188054 GCF_001279655.1 Streptomyces sp. WM6372
GGGGGCGGGGCTGGGGGCGGGGCTTGTGCGGTTCACACGTTTCCTTTTCACGGGATGGGTCGGGGCGATCGAAGCGGAGTGCCGAGCGGTCCGCGGTAGGTGACCACGGGGTGGCCGAGCGGATCCGTCGTGAGTTCGGCGTCGACCTCGAACACCTCGGCGAGCCGCTCGGCGGTGAGGACGGCGGCGGGGGTGCCGGAGGCCACGAGGCGGCCGTGGTGCAGGAGCAGCAGCCGGTCGCAGTACCGGGCGGCGAGCGACAGGTCGTGCAGCGCGACCAGGACCGTCCGCTCGCTCCCGGCCAGCAGCTCCATCAGGTCCAACTGGTGTTTGACGTCGAGGTGGTTGGTGGGCTCGTCGAGCAGGAGCCCGTACGGCTGCTGCGCCAGCGCGCGGGCGATGTGGGCGCGCCGGCGCTCGCCGCCCGACAGCGCCTTCCAGGACCGGCCCGCGAGCGCGGTGAGTCCGACCCGTTCCAGCGCGTCGGCGACCACCGCCCGGTCGGCGGCGTCCGGTCCGCGCCAGCGGTCCCGGAACGGGGTCCGCCCCAGGCCCACGACGTCGGCGACCCGCAGGTCGGTGTCGGCCTCCGAGTCCTGTGCGACGAAGGCGACGTGGCGGGCGATCCGCCGCGCGCTCCAGTCCCGTACGGACGCGCCGTCGTAGCGGACCGTACCCGCGTCGGGGGCCCGCAGGCCGGCCAGGCAGCGCAGCAGCGAGGACTTGCCCGAGCCGTTGGGGCCGAGCAGCGCGACCGTCTCGCCGGGCGCGATGTCCGCGCCGACCTCCCGTACGACCTGCGTGCCCGCCACCGACCAGCTCACGTTCTCGGCGGTGATCCTCACAGCTCACCCCGCCTGCGCAGCACGAGGAGGAAGAGCGGTACGCCGAGCAGGGCGGTGATCACGCCGACGGGCACCTCGCGGGGGGCGAAGGCGATCCTCGCGAGCGCGTCCGTCCACACCAGGAACACCGCGCCCGCCAGCGCCGCGTACGGCAGCAGCACCCGGTGCAGCGGTCCGACGAGGAACCGCACTCCGTGGGGGACGATCAGCCCGACGAAGCCGATGGCGCCGACGGTGGCCACCGCGACGGCGGTCAGCGCGGCGGTGACCACGAGCAGCAGCATCCGCGCGTGCCGTACACCGATCCCCAGGGACGCGGCGGTGTCGGTGCCGAACGCGAGCCCGTCGAGGGCGTTCGAGCACAGCCAGGCCGCCAGCAGCCCCAGCGGGGTGACGACCGCGCAGACCGCGACGGTGTCCCAGCGGGCCGGAGCCATCGAGCCGAGCAGCCAGTGGGTGACGGCCCGCGTGGTGTCCGCGTCCGCCGAGGCCATCAGGACCAGCGAGGTCAGCGCGGTGAAGAGCTGGCCGACCAGCACGCCGGTGAGGACGATGCGGACGGAATCCAGGCCGGTGCGCCGCAGGAGCAGCAGGAGCAGACCGAAGGAGAGGAGGGCGCCGGCGAGGGCGCCGCCGGTGACGCCGAGCGTGCTCGCGCCGATCCCGAGGACGAGGACGGTGACGGCTCCCGCCGACGCGCCGGACGAGACGCCGAGCAGGTAGGGGTCGGCGAGGGCGTTGCGGGTGACGGCCTGGAGCACCGTGCCGCACACGGCGAGGGAGGCGCCGACGAGGGCGGCCATCAGCACCCGCGGCAGCCTCAGGTCCCAGACGAGCGAGTCGACGAGCGGCGCCAACGGCCGTACGTCCAGTCCGAGATGGGTGCCGAGGACGCGGGCGGGTCCGGCCCAGCCGATGTCGGCGGCGCCGATCCGCACGGCCGCCGCCACCGAGACCGGTAGCGCGCCCGCGGCGAGGAGCAGGCGCAGCGCGTGGGCCGTCCCGGCAGGAGCCCTGCGGGCGGCCTGGTCAGCGGACATGCCCGAGGTCCTTCATGCCCTTGGCCACGAGCCCGAGGGCGTGTACGGAGCGCACGGACGGGTCCAGCTCGATGCCCGGCACCTCCAGGATCCTGTCGTCGCGGACCGCGGCCAGCTTCGAGACCACGGGGTGCCGCGCCATCTCGGCGCGCTTCTCGGCGGCGCTGTCGCCGGGACGCCCGCGCTCGGACAGGTCGCCGATCACGATGAAGTCCGGTTCCCGCTCGGCGACTTCCTCCCAAGTGACCTCCGGCCAGTCCTCGTCGACGTCGTCGAAAGCGTTCTTCGCGCCGACGATCCGGCTCATCTCACTGGGCAGGCCGGTCCCGCCCGCGACGTACGGCATTCCGTTGAAGACGGAGTAGAGGTAGACGACGGTCGGCCGGTCCGCGCCCGGGGGGACCTTCGCCGCGCCCTCCGCCGCCTCGGCGACCACCGTGCGCTGGTCGGCGGCGAGCCGGCCGGCCCGCTCCCGGACGCCGAAGAGCTTGCCGAGGTTCTCGTAGTCGGAGAAGAGCAGGTCGAAGGGGGTGGCGCCGGCCAGGTTCTGCCGGGGGCAGTCCACGGCGCTGACGAAGGTGGGGACCTTGAGGGCGTCCAGCTCCTCGCGGGTGCCGGCGCGGTCCTTGGTGTAGAGGTCGGCCGAGCCGGCGATGACGAAGTCGGGTGTGGCGGCGCGGAGTTGTTCACCGGTGGCGATCTTCGGGGCGATGACCGGGACCTCGGCGTACGCGGCCCCGTACTGTGCGGGGATCTTCGTCTTGAGGTTGGCGGTCCCCGCCATCCGGTCCTGGAGCCCGAGTTCGAGCAGGATCTCGGTCGAGGTCTGGTCCAGGGCGACGGCCCGCCGCGGCGGCGCGGCGAGGGACACCTGGCGGCCACAGCTGGCGACGGACAACGCGTCGGCGGCGGGCTCGCCGTCCGCCCGGGAACCTCCGCCGGCTGCGGTGGAGCAGCCCGCGGTGGCGAGGGCGAGGGTCAAGGCTATCCCGAGGCGGGCGGGGTGGCGCATGGATTCTCCGGTCTGGGAGGAAGGGCATGGGTGTGGTCGTGCACCGGGCGGGGGTGGCACGTTCGAAGAGTACTGTAATGGTATTCATTTTCATTAACGACATCCGGGACGGTTCTCCCGACCGCTCCCCCTGCCCCTGAAGGAGCCCCCACACGTGGCGACCACACCCACGCCGACCGCGGCCAAGACCGGCGCCCCGCCCCCGCGTTCGGTCCTCCGCGACCCCGTGTTCCTGCGCCTGTGGGCGGGCACCACCGCCTCCGGGCTGGCCACCTGGGCGCTGCCGTTCGTCCTCGGACTCGCCGTGCTCCACCGCGATCTCGGCGCCGCCGGCCTCGGCCTGGTCCTCGCCGCCCGTACCGCCGGCTTCCTCGCCGCCGTCGCCGTCGGCGGGGTACTGGCCGACCGGCACTCGCGCCGCGCGGTCGTGCGCTGGTCCGCCCTCGCGGCGGCGGTCGCCGCGCCCCTCCTCGCCGCCGGTCTCGGCCGCTCGCTCCTGCTGATGACGGCCGCGGCCGCCCTCGCCGGGGCCGGACAGGGAGCCTGCCGACCGGCGTTCCAGGCGCTCACCGCCGAGACCGTCGAGCCCGGGCGCCGCCAGCAGGCCAACGCGGCCATGACCATGGCGGTCCGCGGCTCCACGCTCGCCGGCCCCGCCCTGACCGCCCTGCTCGCGGCCTTCCTCGACGTACCGGCACTGCTGCTCGGCATCGGCCTGCTCTGGCTGGTCGCCGCGCTGGTCCCCGGCCAGGGCGGCGCCGCCGCGGCCGCCGCCCCCGCCGTCCCGGCCACCCCAGCTGCCCCCGCCGTCCCCGCCGCCGAGGGGCCGGCCGCGGAGCCCGCCCCGCGCGCCGGCTTCCGTACGGAGTTCCTGGAGGGCATGCGCGAAGCCCGCCACCACCCGTGGTTCCTCGCCGGACTCGCCGCCCTCGCCGCCGTCATCGCGCTCGGCTACTCCGCCACCAGCGTCGCGCTGCCGCTGATCAGCCGGGACCGCTACGGCACCGAGTGGGTGCTGGCCGCGGCCATGACCGCGTACACCGTGGGCGCGCTCGGCGGGGCCCTGGCCATCTCCCGGTGGCGGCCGCGCTCCCCGGGCTGGGCGGCCTTCGCCGGGCTGGCGGCGTACGGCGTCGCCCCGCTCAGCCTGATGCTGCCGGTCCACCCGGTGGTGGTCGTCGCCGCGTACGCCGTCGCCGGGATCGGCATCGAGCTGTTCAACGTGCCGTGGTTCACCGCCACCCAGCGCGAGGTCGCCCCCGACAAGCTGGCCCGCGTCTCGTCGCTGGACTTCCTGGTGTCGTACGGTCTGGCACCCGTCGGGCTCGCTCTGATCGCCCCCGCCATCGAGGCCTTCGGGGTGACCGCGGTACTGGGCGCCTGCGCCGCCGCGTGCGTCCTCGTACCGGCAGCGGCGGCGCTGGTGCCCACCGCGCGTCACTTCGGCCGCCCGGGCACGGCGACGGCGGACTGACCGACTCCGTTCGCGCGGGCCCGGCCGCCCCTCGCCCGGCCGGGCCCCGCGTCGGCGCCGCGTCTGGCAAGCTGCGGTCCATGACCGCGTCGCAACCAGTCGATTTCGCGCAGATCACCCGCCCGCGGGAGCTGCCCGCCGAACTCCGGGAGCAGCTCGTCGACTGCTGGGTACGGGTCATCAACACCGGGGGCGCCGTCATCCCCCGGGGGCTCCCCATGCCGCCGGTGAGCACCGGCCAGGCCGACCCGGCCCTGGGCCTGCTCGTCGGCGCGCTCGATCCGCGCCGCGCCCGGATGCTGATCGCCACGGTCGGCGGGAAGCTCGCGGGGTGGCTGGTTCTGCGCCGCGACCCGCATCCGCTCGTCGCGCACTGCGGCGCCGTCAACCACGTCATGACCCACCCCGACTTCCGGGGCCGCGGCATCGGTACGGCGCTGATGCACCGGGTCCACGGTCTCGCCCGGCAGGAGATGGGCCTGGAGCAGCTGCACATCGCCGTCCGGGCGGGGCTGGGACTGGAGGAGTTCTACGGCCGTCTGGGCTGGCGTGAGATCGGACGCTGGCCCGGCGGTCTGCGGGTCGCGCCCGGCGACGACCGCGACGAGATCCTCATGCACCTGGCGCTCTGACGGCGCCGTCGCATTTCGGCCAACTCCCGCCAGCACGCGTCCCATCCATGCCGGCAGGGCATGAACAGGGCCGCGAGGAAATCGTCGTACGATCGGCGCGCGGGAGGAGCAGCTGGGATGGACACCGGCCCCCTGTACCTGGAGCCCCGGTTGGCGCCGCGGCTCGCCGCGCTGCTCGCCTCGGCCCCGTTCCTGCACCTGCTCGTGGACGCCCTCGGTTCGCCCCTCAACGTCCTCCTGCCCGACCAGATCGCGGAGAACACCGGGGCCTTCCGCTCCGTCTACCGCCGCCACCGGCTCGGCGGGCAGGTCTTCTTCGCCCACAAGGCCAACCGTTCCCGCTCCCTCGTCCGGCGGCTCACCACCGAGGACGCCGCCGTCGACGTGGCATCCGTCGGCGAGCTCCGCCGCGCCCTCGGCTCCGGCTTCACCGCGGACCGGGTCATGGCGACCGGCCCCAAGGACCCGGCGTTCCTCTGGCTCGCCGCGCGGTCGGGGGTCACCGTGAACGCCGACGGCGCCGGTGAGCTGGAGGCCTTGGCGGGCCTCGTGCGCCGCCACGGCCTGCCCCGCCCGAAGGTCTTGCTCCGCCTGTCCGAGTTCGAGACCTCGGGGCCCAGGACGCTCTCCCGCAGGAGCCGGTTCGGTACGTCCGTGAAGGCGCTCGGGCCGCTGCTGGACCTGCTCGAACGCCACCGGGACTCCGTCGATCCGATCGGTGTCGCCTACCACCTCGACACGACGAGCCCGGACGAGAAGGCCATCGCCCTCGAAGGCTGCCTGCGGGCCATGGACGACCTGCGATCACGGGGGTTCCAGCCGCGCGTGGTCGACATCGGCGGCGGCTTCGGGGTCAGCTACCTCGCCCACGCCGCCCAGTGGGACCGCTACACGAGCGAGCTCGCCGCCGCGGTGATGGGCCGGCGCCCGCCCCTCGCCTGGGGCGGTCACGGGTACGGTCTGCACGCCGAGGGCGGTACGCTGCGCGGCGCCCTGAGCCTGTACCCCGCCCACCGCCCGGTGGCCGGCGCCGGTTACCTCGACGCGCTCCTGTCACAGCCCGCCCCCACCCTGGGACGAGCACTGGGCACCCTGCTGCTGGAGAGCCTCTACGACCTGTACACGGAGCCGGGCCGGGCCCTGGCCGACCAGTGCGGGCTGTCCCTGGCCCGGGTGCTGGACGTACGGCACCAGGACGCCGGCCCCGTGCTCGTACGCCTCGCCATGAACGCGAGCGACGCCGCCCTGGAGGACCACGGGATCCTCATGGACCCCGTACTGGTGCCCCGCGAGGGCGGACCCGCCGGCCCGCGGGAGCCGGTCGGCGTCCACCTCATGGGCAACCTCTGCCTGGAAGCCGACCTGATCACCCGCAGAACCGTGTTCCTGCCGCGGCTGCCGCGCCCGGGCGATCTGCTCGGCTTCGCCAACACCGCCGGATACTGCATGGACTTCAGCGCCACGCGCGCCCAGCAGCAGCCGGTGGCACGGAAGGTGGCGGTCCGTCAGACGGAGGATTCCTGGCGCTGGTGTCTGGACGAGGAGTACTGGCCCATCGAGGAGCACGGGCCGATCACCGATTCGGGGGGACGGGCATGAGGTACGACAGCATCACCGAGGCCATCGGCAACACCCCGCTGGTCCGCATCGACCCGGCCGTACACGGCCTGCGCCACATCGATCTCTACGCGAAGCTGGAGATGCTCAACCCCTTCGGCTCGGTCAAGGACCGGGCCGCCTGGAACATGGCCCGGTCCGGCCTCTCCGGTGCCCGGGAGCGCGGCGAGACGATCGTCGAGCTGTCCAGCGGCAACACGGCCAAGGCGCTGGCCGTGATCGCGGGCATGCACGGGCTGTCGTTCAAGAGCGTCACCAACCGGATGCGCATCCCGGAGGTCAAGGACCTGCTCCTGCTGCTGGGAGCCGAGATCGAGGAGCTGCCGGGCCGCAGCGAATGCCTGGACCCGACGGACACCGAGGACCCGCTGACCCTCTTCCACCAGAGGCTGAACGAGTCCGGCAGCGCCCACCTGCACACCGACCAGTACTTCAACCCGCTCAACACCGAGGCGCACGCGACGGGCACGGGCCCGGAGATCGTCGCGGATCTGGACGGCCGGGCCCCGGACTGGTTCCTCGCCTGCGTCGGCACGGCCGGTTCCTCCACGGGCGTGGCCCGGTTCCTGCGCGCGCACGATCCGGCCGTACGGGTGATCGGACTGGTGGGCGAGAAATCGGACTTCATCCCCGGCATCCGCAACATCGACGAGGTCCACCAGGTGGGCCTCTTCGACCCGGCCACGTACGACACGATCGAGTCGGTCGGCGCCGACGACGCGATCGAGGGCATGCTCACCCTGGTCCGGCGCTGCGGCATCCTCGCCGGCCCGACCGGCGGCGCCGCGTACCACGGCACGGTGCGCCATCTGCGGTCGATCGACGCGGAGTTGTCGGACGGATCGGAGCGCAGGACCGCGGTCTTCATCGTCTGCGACCGGGTGGAGAGCTACCTCGGGTACGTCAAACAGCGCCGCCCGGAGCTGCTGGGCCGTCCGCCCGCGCGCAACTCCGTGTCCGCGCTGACCGATACCGAGGTGCGGGCGGCGCAGGTCATCGAGGTGGCCGACGCACAGAAGTGGATCGCGGCGGAGCGGCCGCTGGTGATCGATCTGCGCAGCTCCTTCGCCTACGCCGCGCTGCACATCGACGGATCGGTGAACATCGTGGACGAGCTCTTCGACGAACTGGTCCGGGGCGGGCTGCCGTTCGGCAAGCGCCAGCCCGTGCTGCTGGCCTGCCCGGTCGGCGAGCAGTCGGCGCGCTACGCCGCGCTGCTGACCCGGATGGGGCATCCCGACGTACGCAGCCTCGCGGGCGGGATCATCGCGTGGCGGGACGCGGGCGCGCCGCTGGTGCGTGACTGACGTGGCCGACGCTCTGGAGGAACTGCGCTCATGGCAGCGCCCGCTGCGCGCCCAGTTCCCGATCATCGTGGCGAACCCGGAGCTGGCGTACCTGGACAGCGCGGCCACCGCGCAGAAGCCGCGGGCCGTACTGGACGCCGTACAGGGCTACCTCACCACCTCCAACGCCAACGCGGGCCGTGGCTCGTACCCCTGGGCCAACGCGACGACGGCCGTGGTGGAGCGGGCCCGCGAGCGGGTCAAGCGGTTCCTGGGCGATCCCGCGCCGGAGCGCTCGTCCGTGCACTTCACCAGCGGGGCCTCCGAGGGGCTGCGGGCGGTCGCCCGGGACTGGCTGGCGGGCCGGCTCGCCGACGGGGACGAGATCGTCGTCCCGTTCGCCGATCACGAGGCGAACCTGGCGCCGTGGCTGGAGGTACGGGAGCTGCTGGCGCGGCAGGGCGCCAAGATCCGGGTGCGGGAGCTGCCGTACCAGAACAGCTCCGGCGACTACGATCCGGCGGCGCTCGCCGCCTCGGTGGGCCCGCGGACCCGCTTCGTGGCGGCCACCCACGTGCACCACGTGTACGGCGTCGACATGAACGTGCACCGGATACGCCGGGTGGTCGGGCCGGACGTCCCGATCTGCCTCGACGCCGCGCAGAGCATCGGGCACCTGCCGTTCTCCGTGGCCGAACTCGACGTGGACTTCGTGGTGTTCTCCGGCCACAAGGCCATGGCGCTGCCGGGTACGGGTGCGGTCTGGGCCCGTGGCCGGCGGGGGCCGGAGTTCCGGCCCGGCGGCTGGGCCGGCACCCCGAACACGGTCGGCATCGCGAGCCTGGCCGCCGCCCTCGACTGGCTCGACGCGGCCGGTACGGACCGGATCGAGGCCTGGACGGTGGCCCTGGCGGCCCGGCTGACGGACCGCCTGAGCCGGCTGGGCGCGTACGAGGTGCTCGGCTGCCGCTCCAGCCTGGCGGCCGACTCCGAGGTACAGCGGCGCCGGAGCATCGTGGCGTTCCGGCACCGCGAGATCCCCTCCCGCGACCTCGGGTTCATCCTCTACGGCCACGGCTTCATGGTGCGCTCCGACGGCCACTGCCAGGCGGGCGCCGGGGATGCGGACGGCTCGGTGCGGGTCAGCCTGCACGTCCACAACACGGCCGAGGAGATCGAGAGGTTGCTCGCCACCCTCACCAATCTGCAATGATTTTCATGTGGAGTTCAGGGCCGTGAGAACGGCAGAAGCACGAGCGGACAGAAACATGAACGTGGGCAGCGCGGGCACGGTCGCGGCGGCCGGCCGGTGGGTGGAACGCTGGGAGCGCCAGCAGCAGCGGTACGCGATCGACCGCGAGGAGCGGTTCACGGTCATCTCCGACGTGGTCGAGCGCGTCACGGCGGGCCACCCGGCTCCGCTGCTCCTCGACCTGGGCTGCGGGCCGGGTTCCCTGGCCGCACGGCTGGCGCAGCGCATGCCCGCCGCCGAGGTCGTGGGCGTCGACGCCGATCCGCTGCTGCTGGAGCTGGGGCGGGCGTACCACGGGCCGGCCCTGCGCTTCGCCGAGGCCCGCATCGGGGAGCCGGGCTGGCTCGACGCCCTCGTGCCGGACCGCCCGGTGGACGCGGCCGTCTCCACGACGGCACTGCACTACCTCGGCGAGGACACGCTGCGGCGCACGTACGAGGAGCTGGCCGGGCGCATCCGCCCCGGCGGGGTCCTCGTCAACGGCGACCACCTCGACCCGGACTCCCCCAAACTCCACGAGCTCGCCTTGGACATCGGCCGGCGGCGCGCCGAGCGCCAGCAGGCCCACGCGCACGAGGACTGGGAGTCGTGGTGGTCAGGCGTACGGGCCGACCCGGAGCTGGCTCCCCTCCTCGCCACCCGCGACCGCCGCACCCACCCGCACTGCGAGGGCAACAAGCTGACCCTCACCGACCACCTCGCACTGCTGCGCGAGGCGGGCTTCGAGCACGTCGGCACGGTCTGGCAGTTCGGCAACAGCCACGTGGTGGTGGCCGTCCGCTGAACCGGCCGGGCCGGCTGAACCCGCCGCAGACGCTCCGCGGACCCGCCGTGCGCCTTTGGGGGCAACCGTCGCGCGGCTGCCGCGCGGCGCCGGAGCGTGTCCCGCGGGATCGGGATATCAGTGGTCGCAGGCGGCGGTCGGCGGCGATCGCCACGGTTCGGAAAGGCGGAGCCCAGCGGCCGTCCACCCCATTCCCGAGGGATACCCGCGGGTCACGCCGTACCTCTGCGCCGACGGAGCCGCGGCGGCGATCGACTTCTACGTGTCCGTGCTCGGCGCGACGGAGCGGATGAGGATGCCCGCACCCGGCGGCAGGATCGGCCACGCCGAGCTCCAGCTGGGCAACTCGGTCATCATGCTCGCCGACGCGTACCCGGACATCGACTTCCGCTCCCCGAAGGCGATCGTCTCCACGCACGTGGAGGACGTCTCCCCGGAGGAGATGGAACGGCGTTCCCAGGAGGCCATGCGGTCCGAATGACGGCCGGGAGCGACGGGGAGCGACCGGGCGGGCACCCGGAGCGCACGTTCGCGGCGTTCCGGAGCGGGCCGGGTCCATCGAACATACGATGGGCGGGAAACCGGCGCGGGCGGCACGCCGTGCGGCCCGCCCAGAGCACTCGGGGTGGAGACGTATGGCACAGGCCGCCGATTCGGCGCGGACCGTCATCCTGACCGTGGACGACGACCCGGGAGTCTCCCGTGCCATCGCCCGTGACCTGCGGCGCCACTACGGCGCCGAGCACCGGATCGTGCGCGCCGAGTCCGGCGAGTCCGCGCTGGAGGCCCTGCGCGAGCTGAAGCTGCGGGGCGACCTGGTGGCGGTGATCCTCGCCGACTACCGCATGCCGCAGATGAACGGCATCGAGTTCCTGGAGCAGGCCCTGGCGGTGTACCCGGGCGCGCGGCGCGTGCTGCTGACCGCGTACGCCGACACCAACGCGGCCATCGACGCGATCAACGTCGTCGACCTCGACCACTACCTGCTCAAGCCCTGGGACCCGCCGGAGGAAAAGCTCTACCCGGTCGTGGACGACCTGCTCACGGCGTGGCGCTCCAGCGACTACCGGCCGGTACCCGCCACCAAGGTGGTCGGGCACCGCTGGTCGGCGGGCTCCTCGCGGGTACGGGAGTTCCTGGCCCGCAACCAGGTGCCGTACCGCTGGTACTCCTCCGACGAACCCGAGGGACAGCGGCTGCTGGAGGCCGCCGGGGCGGACGGGCAGCGGCTGCCCCTCGTGGTCACGCCGGACGGCACCGTGCTGATCGAGCCGGAGGCGGCCGAGCTGGCCGCCCACGTGGGGCTCGCGACCACGCCGACCGCCGACTTCTACGACCTCGTCGTCATCGGCGGCGGACCGGCCGGGCTCGGCTCGGCGGTGTACGGGGCCTCCGAGGGGCTGCGTACCGTCCTCGTCGAGCGGTCGGCGACCGGTGGGCAGGCCGGCCAGAGCTCCCGCATCGAGAACTACCTCGGCTTCCCCGACGGCGTCTCGGGCGCGCAGCTCACGGACCGGGCCCGACGGCAGGCCGGCCGGTTCGGCGCCGAGATCCTCACGGCGCGCGAGGTCACGGGGCTGGAGGTCAACGGCGCGGCCCGCGTCGTCCACTTCTCCGACGGCTCGGCGGTCGCCGCGCACAGCGTCATCCTGGCGACCGGGGTGTCGTACCGGCAGCTCCACGCACCGGGCTGCGACTCCCTGACCGGCTGCGGGGTGTACTACGGCTCCTCGCTCACCGAGGCGGCCGCCTGCCAGGGGCAGCACGTGTACATCGTGGGCGGCGCCAACTCCGCCGGGCAGGCGGCGATGTACCTGGCGCGCGGCGCGAAGTCGGTGACGCTGCTGGTGCGCGGGGAGTCCTTGAAGGCGTCGATGTCGTACTACCTGATCCAGCAGATCGAGGAGACGCCGAACATCACCGTGCGGACCCGGACGGTCGTCGAGGAGGCGCACGGGGACGGGCACCTGGAGCAGCTGACGCTGCGGGACGTGGACAGCGGTGCGACCGAACTCGTCGACTGCCAGTGGATGTTCGTGTTCATCGGCGCGGCCCCGCTGACGGACTGGCTGGACGGTACGGTGCTGCGCGACGATCACGGCTTCATCCTGGCCGGGCCGGACCTCACTGCGGACGGGCGGCCGCCCGCCGAGTGGGAACTGGACCGGCCGCCCTACCACTTGGAGACCAACATCCCCGGCGTGTTCGTGGCGGGTGACGCGCGCGCCCAGTCCGCGAAGCGCGTCGCGTCCGCCGTCGGAGAGGGAGCCATGGCCGTGATGCTCGTCCACCGGTACCTGGAGCAGTCATGAGCGATGACCGGTTCATGCCCTGCAGCCCGCAGGAGATCTCCTCGCTGTTCCTGTTCGAGAAGCTCTCTCCGGAGCAGCTCGGGCGGCTGTGCGCCGAGGGGCGGGTGGAGCGGTTCGACGCCGGCCCTGTCTACACCGAGGGCGACCCGGCCACGTGCTTCTACGTGATGATCGAGGGCACCGTCGTCCTGTACCGCCGGGTCGGCGGTGACGACGTGGAGGTGAGCCGGACCTCGCAGCGCGGCGTGTACGCGGGAGCCATGCAGGCATACCTGGGCGACCAGGTGCCGCAGACGTACACCAACTCGATGCGGGTGACGGAGCCGACGCGGTTCTTCGTACTGCCCGCCGAGTCGTTCGCGGACATCATGCGGGACTGGTTCCCGATGGCCGCGCACCTGCTGGAGGGGCTGTTCTTCGGGTCGAGGAACATGCAGCGGGCCGTCGGCCAGCGCGAACGGCTGCTGGCGCTGGGATCACTGTCCGCCGGCCTCACCCACGAGCTCAACAACCCGGCCGCGGCGGCCGTACGGGCCACCGCGACGCTGCGGGAACGGGTGGGCAAGATGCGGCACAAGCTGGCCGTCATCGCCCAGGGCCCCTACTCGCGCGAGGCGCTCGCCGAGCTCATCGAGATCCAGGAGCGCACCGCCGAACGTGTCGCCAAGGCACCGGTGTTGAGCCCCATGGAGGCCTCCGACCGGGAGGACGCGCTCACCGACTGGCTCGACGACCACGGCATCCAGGAGGGCTGGCGGATCGCGCCGACCTTCGTACAGGCCGGGCTGGACACGGACTGGCTGGAGCAGGTCGCGGCGACCGTGGCCGAGGACATTCTGCCGGGAGCCATCGGCTGGCTCAACTACACGGTCGAGACCGAGCTGTTGATGGACGAGATCAACGACTCCACCACCCGCATCTCCCACCTCGTGGACGCGGCGAAGCAGTATTCGCAGCTCGACCGCGCCCCGTACCGGGTCGTCGACGTCCACGAACTCCTCGACAGCACCCTGCTGATGCTGTCCGGCAAGATCGGCCGAGGGGTGCGGGTGGTCAAGGACTACGACCGCTCCCTGCCGGACGTGCCCGCCTACCCCGCCGAGCTCAACCAGGTGTGGACGAACATCATCGACAACGCCGTCTTCGCCATCGGGAGCACGGGTGGCGAGGGCACGCTGACGGTCCGCACCGCACGCGAGGGTGACCGGCTGCTGGTGGAGTTCCGCGACACCGGGCCCGGCATCCCGGCGGACATCCGCAGCCGCATCTTCGACCCCTTCTTCACCACCAAACCGGTCGGCGAGGGCACCGGTCTCGGCCTCGACATCTCCTGGCGGATCGTGGTCAACAAGCACCACGGCAGCCTCCAGGTCGAGTCCGCGCCGGGCGACACCCGCTTCCAGGTGCTGCTGCCGCTGACCGCCCCCGAATCCGAGACCGCCCAGGAGCCGGCATGACCGAAGACATCAACGGCATCGACCCGACCGTCCCGCCCGGCGGAACCGGCTGCGGCGACTGCGACGCGGTGGGCGGATGGTGGTTCCACCTGCGCCGCTGCGCCCAGTGCGGCCACATCGGCTGCTGCGACTCCTCCCCGGCCCAGCACGCCACCGCCCACTGGAAGTCCGCCGGCCATCCGCTCGTGCAGAGCTTCGAGCCGGGCGAGGACTGGTTCTGGAACTACGACACCGACGCCCTGTACGAGTCCGGGCCCGCGCTGACCCCGCCGTCCGCCCACCCGGCAGACCAGCCGGCCCCCGGCCCGGCCGGCCGGGTCCCCCAGGACTGGACGCGGCACCTGCACGGCTGATGAGGCGGGCTGCGGGGGCTCAGGGCTGCCCGCCCCGGGGCTTCTGGGCTGCGGGGCTGCCCATCGCCCGTACGGGCAGACGCGGCAAGAAGATGGCATTCGACCTTGCAGATACCATCCATAGTGACAAATTCTCCTCTTGAATGATTGACTGACCCCATCAGGCCACTGCGGCCTGCTGCCGTGTCCGGATCCCGTCGCCCTGCCAGGCCGACCGTTGGCTGACTGACACGCACACCGGCCCCGTGACGGTCGAGCGGCTCTCGCCGCCATGGGGAGCACCGGCGAATGGCCCCTGCATGCCGATCAGCGGTGTTCGGCACGCAGGGGCTTTGTGCGTCCCGCGCCACCACCCTCGCCCCCCTCCCGTCTCGCGGACGGAGCACATCTGGCATATGCACCCTGGATGGCGGCATGCTTGCGCGGATACGGCCCGATCTGCGACCCGCCCGCGACCCCCTGGAGCTGCCGGCCGGAGCCGTGGTGCCGGCCTCCTGCGACGGGTACCCGGAACAGGCCTTCCGCATCGGCGCCAGCGCCTGGGGCATCAGGCTCCCCACCGTCGACGAGGCCGGCGATCCGGACGCCCGGGTCCTAATGCTCAAGGGGGTGGACGGCTCGGGATGGCAGTTCGCCGGGCATTGCTTCAGCCCCAAGGGGCACCAACTGGTCGTCCACCCGAGGGCGGCGCTCACCTTCTACTGGCCCGAGCACGGCCGCCAGGTGCGGCTGCGCGGGAGCGTCGTCCCGGGTTCCGCCGAGGACAACGCCGCCAACTTCCTCGGCCGGTCGGCCACCGCCCGCGCCGCATCGCTCCTCTCCCGCCAGAGCCAGTACCTGTCGGACCCCGCCGAGCGCGACCACGCCCTGGCCAAGTCCTTGGCCCTGATCGAGCAGGCTCCGTCGCTCGTCGACTCCGCCTGGACGCTGTACGCCCTGGCTCCGGCGGAGGTGGAGTTCTGGCAGGCGGCGAGGAACCGCGTCCACACCCGGCTGCGCTACGAGCGGACCGCGGACGGCGGTTGGGAACGGTTCCGGCTCTGGTCATAGCCCCGGCGTCCCGGCTCCTCCCTGGTCAGCGGTCCTGGTTGGACCTTCCGCTGATCGCGTTCGGTTTCCGTGGTGGGGACGGCGCATTGCCCCTGCGGGTGGTGAAGGATTGGCTTGGCCCAGGAACGGGACCGAAGGAAACGAATGGCATCCATGCTCGCAGGCTGCACGCCCTGGCCCGAGGAGTTCGCAGACCGCTACTGGGCGGCCGGGCACTGGCGTGGCAACACCCTGGACAACCTGCTGCGCGGCTGGGCCCAGCAGTACGGACCGCGGACCGCGCTCGTGCAGGGCGGCGGCACCCGCATCACGTACGCGGGCCTGAACCGGCGCGTGGACCGCATGGCCGCCGGATTCCGGCTGCGGGGCCTGCGGCCCGGGCAGCGGGTCGTCGTCCAGCTGCCGAACGTGCCCGAGTTCGTCACCACCGTGTTCGCGCTGATGCGCATCGGCGCGGTCCCGGTTCTCTGCCCGGTCTCGCACGGCGCGTCCGAGGTGGCTCACGTCGTGCGGGTCACGGAGGCCGTCGGCTACGTCGCTCCCTCGACCTACCAGGGCTTCGACCACACGGCGATGGCCGCGGACATCGCGGCTCAAGGGCCCTTTCTGCGACGGGTGTTCACCTTCGAGGCGCCGGGCGAGTCGTCCCCGTACGGCGGCTTCTCGACCGACCCGGCGGGCTGCCACTACTTCCCGCTGGGCTCCCTCGACTCCCCGCCCGGGCCGACGCCCGCGCAGAGCGCCGGCCAGGTGGCGTTCTTCCTGCTCTCCGGCGCCGCCACCGATCCGCCCAGGCTCGTGCCGCGCACGCACAACGACTACGCCTACCAGGCGCGGGCCGCCGCCGAGCTGGTGTCCCTCACCGAGAACGACGTGTACCTCGCCGCGCTGCCCGCCGATTCGAACCTCGCGTTCGGCTGCCCCGGCATCGTCGGCACGCTGTCCGTCGGCGGCACCGTCGTCCTGGTCGAGGACCCGGACCCCGCCGAATGCCTTGCGGCCATCGCACGGGAGCGGGTCACCCTCACATCGGTGACGCCCGCCGCCGCCCGGCGCTGGCTCGACGCACTCCCCGCGGTCCAGGCCGACTTGGGCAGTCTGCGCCTGGTGCAGGTCGGCGGCTCCGTGCCCTTGCCGCGGGCGACCGCCGAGCGGATGGGATCCGAACTGGGCTGCCGCCTCCAGCAGGTCTTCGGCATGGCCGAGGGGCTGGTCACGCTCACCCGTCCCGCCGATCCGGACGAGAGCGTGCTCACCGCGCAGGGCCGCCCGCTCTCGCCCGATGACGAGATCCGCATCGTCGACGCCGAGGGGAAGGACGTGCCCGACGGGGAGCCCGGTGAGCTCCTCGCCCGCGGCCCGTACACCCCCCGGGGCTACTACCGGGATCCCGAGCACAACGCACGCTCCTTCACCGCCGACGGCTACTTCCGCACCGGCGAACGCGCGCGGCGCACCCCGGAGGGCGACCTGGTCGTGACCGGCCGCCCGCCTACGGGAACGGCGGCGGGTCCTGGCAGGTGACGTCCGCGGCGGGCAGCCGGCCCGTGGTCAGGTACTTGTTGACCGTGGCGTCGGCGCAGGAAGCCGGGTCGGAGAGGTACACGCCGTGCTTCTCGCCGCCCAGCGCCAGCACCATCCGCGAGCCCTTGAGGGCCTTGTGCAGGCCCTGGCCGCTGGCCAGCGGGGTCATCGGGTCCCACTCGTTCTGTACGGTCAGTACGTCCGCCCGGGCCTTCATGGGCGTCGGCGCCTCGACCGGCCGCTGCCAGAAGGCACACGGCTTGATGTTCGACGCGAAGTCCCCGTACAGCGGGTACTTCGCCTTGTCCCGCACCGCGTCCCGCGCGTACTGGTCGGGGTCCCGGGGCCACGCGTCCGTGTCCCCGCACACGACGGACCAGTAGACGGCGGTGCCGTTGTCGCCGAACTCGGAGGCTGCTTCCGGGCCCGCCGCCGCGGTGTTCAGCATGGGGGCCTTCGGTCCGGAACTGCGGGCGCCTTCGCGCAGTTGCCCCAGATCCGGCGTGCCGCCTTCCGCCGGCGGGTGTCCGGTATCGGCCAGCGCCTTGAGGAACCGGATGACGGCCGAGGCCCCGTACGGGGAGAAGAACAGGGACGGGTCGGCCCTGAGGCCGTCACCCGTGTACTTCTCCCCGTCGTGGATGATCGGATCCCGGTCGGCCCGGGCCACCAGGTCCCAGAAGGTGGCGGACACCTCTTCGGGCGTGGTGCCGAGCCCGTACCGGTCCGAGCGCTCCGCGGCCCACCGCGTCCACCGTGCGAAGGCGGGCTCCGTCTCGGTGGCCCACACCTGCATCATGCCGCGCCAGACGCGCTCCGGGTCCACCCCGCTGTCCAGCACGAAGCGGTCGGTGCGCTGCGGGAACATCTGGGAGTACACCGCGCCGAGGTAGGTCCCGTACGAATAGCCCAGGTACGAGATCTTCCGCTCGCCGAGCGCTTCACGGATCACGTCCAGGTCGCGGGCCGTGTTGCGGGTGGTGATGTGCGGGAGGACGTCGCCGGACTTCTCCCGGCACTTGTCGGCGACGCCCCGCGCCCAGGCCACGTCCGAGGCGAAGGTCTCCGGGCGGTACGCGCCCCCGACGCCCAGCTCGGCCTGGCTCAGCCCGCCACAGGTGATCGGGCTGCTCTTGCCGACCCCGCGCGGGTCGAAGCTGATGAGGTCGTACTGGTCCCGCACGTCCTTGGGCATCTTCGCGTTCAGGACCACCGGCCGGAAGAGCCCCGAGGTGCCGGGACCGCCCGGGTTGAAGAGCAGGACCCCGCGCCGCTTGCCGGGGTTTTCGCTCTTCATCCGGGATATCGCGAGGTCGAGCGTGCGCCCCTCGGGGTGCTGGTAGTCGAGCGGCACCTTGAGGGTCGCGCACTCGTAGGCCACCGGCTGGTCGGGACTGCAGCGGTGCCAGTCCGGCTTCTGGCGCATGTAGCCGGGGGTCTGTGCGGCGGCCGCCTGGGGAGCCGTCAGCAGGGGCAGGGAGGTCGCGACGAGTCCGACCGTGGCGAGCAGCGGTGCGAGGCGTTTCATGGCAGGCGTGCCGTCCTTCATCTGGTGAAATCGCTGGTGTGCCCACTGTGTTGCATCGGCGGGCGGCGGCGAATCCCCTGGAAGAGCCGTCCCTGGTCCCTCTCCCGTACCACGCGATTTCCGGGCAGTTGGCCGAAATACGGCTCCGGAATGCCTTCCCCGCCCCGTGGACACCGCCCGAGCCCCCGGTAGTCCGCTCCGCCTCAAGTACGACGTCCGGCCATCCGGGCGGAGCGCGTTCTCTCACGTGGTGCAGGTGGTGCCGGAGCCGCGGCATGTCCGCGGCTCCGGCAGGTTCCTGCTCCTGGTCGGTCCGTGCTGCGCCTTACAGGGCGCCGTCGGGGATCCAGGAGCCGTGGAGTCCGGCGCTCACCCTCTGGGGAAGGTGGACGGTGGCGACCCGCTCGAGGCCGGAGGCGTCGAGCACCAGGAGCTGCGAGGCGTCCTGCTTGAGGTCGGAGACGACGGTCAGCAGATAGCCGTCGTCCTCGCACGTGGCATCGGCGGCGGGGACGAACACGGCCTCGCTGGGCATCCGGGCATCGCCCACCTGGTGGATGCGGCGTGCACCGCTGGCACGGTCGTACTTGACGACGCCGTAGCCGCCGAGCCCCTCCTCGTTCGGGAAGGAGATGGCGTACTGGTAGCGGTTCTCGGCGCCCAGGTAGGCCTCGTTGAGGGTCGGGAACTCCACCGGCAGGTCGTCGATGATCTGCTCGTCGACGGTGCCGGCGGACATGTCGAGCACCCAGCGGCGGGTGTACGAGCGGCTGACGGGCTCGCTGCCGCGCCCGGGCGCGCCGATCCACCAGTTCCAGGAGAGCCGGAAGCCCTCGCGGTCCACGGTGGGGCCTTCCAGGACGATGCGGCCCTGGCCGTCCTCGTAGGCGTTGGAGACGTGGAGCATGTTGCCCGGTTCGATGGAGAACCAGCGGATGTGCCGGGCACCGTCCTCGCCTCGGGGCATGACACCGATACGGGCGGGCTGCTGGTCGCTCCAGCTGTACGGGATGCCCGAGGCTTCCGTGTGGTCGAAGGTGACGTTGCCCTCGACGAAGACCACGTGACGGCGGGTGAGGGCGAAGTCGTGCTTGAGTGCGGCGGTCGCCCCCGGCACCTCGGCGCTGTGCGTGATCGATCCCTTGGCGTCGGACACGTAGTGGGTCAGGAACGGCGGGAACGGCGAGGACCCGAAGAAGTGGAGCTCCCCGGTCACCGGGTCCTCCTTGGGGTGCGCGGTCATCGCGCTGCGCAGCTTTCCGTCGAAGTCGTAGGCACCGACCGTTTCCAGCTCGGGGGTGAGCTCGAACGGGAGGTTCGCCTCGCACAGGGCGAGGAGGCGTCCGGCGTGTTCGATGACGTGGGTGCCGGCGGCGCTCGCGGTCAGGTCCGGGCCGTGCTCGGTCATGTAGGGAGCGCCGTCGAGGGCGGGGGTGTGCACCCAGCGGTTGCGGTACCACTCGGCGCGGCCGCCGTTCAGGCGGATGCCGTGCACCATGCCGCTGCCCTTGAACCAGTGGGTGGGGGTGACGCCGGGCTTGGGGTTGTGGCCGTTGCGGAGCAGCCGGCCGGTCAGCTCGGGGGGCAGGGTGCCCTCGACGGTGAGGCCGGTGGCGGTGATCTCGTCGGCGACGGGGGTGAAGTGGCCGGTCAGGTAAGGCTTCGCAGTGGTCATGGCTGGACTCTCTTCTCGTGGATGTGACGTGTGCTCAGACAGCTTGTTCGGCAACGGACTTGAGGTGAGCGGGCGTGGTCGGGGTGGTCGGGACGGTCGGCGTACGCGTACTCGTGCGGCGGGTGAGGAACAGCGCGAGGAGGGCCGTGGCGGCCAGGACCGCGGCCGAGACCGTGAAGGCGGTGCGGTAGCCGGCCGTGAGGGCCTCCAGTGGGGGCGTACCGGCGGACGCGCCGGCGGTGACGGACCCGGCCAGCGTGGCCAGGGCGGCGAGGCCGATCGCTGCGCCGACCTGCCGGGTGGTGTTCACCAGTCCCCCGGCCAGGCCCGCGTCGGCGCGCGGGACACCGTCCACGGCGAGGGCGGTCAGCTGGACGAAGGCGATGCTGAGGCCCAGGCCGACCAGGATGCTCGGGCCGAGCACGTCCGTCAGGTAGCTTCCGTCGGCGCTGATCCGCGACAGCCACAGCAGTCCGGCGGCCTCGGTCAGCAGGGCCGCGGTCACGGTCGCGGTGGCTCCGAAGCGCCGGGAGACACGTGGCGCGAGGGCGGAGCCGAGCATATGGGCGACGGCGAGCGGGAGTTGTCCCGCTCCGGTGGCCAAGGGCCCCGACCCGAGGACCTGTTGCTGGTAGAGCGGCAGGAAGAAGAACAGGGCGAGCCATACGGATCCCAGCAGGGCCATCAGCAGATTGCCCGCGGCGACCCGGCCGGTGGCGAACAGACGCGCCGGAATCAGCGCGTCGGGCCGGCGGACCTCGATCACGGCGAAGGCCGCGAACAACGCGACGGCCGCGCCGAGTGCGCCCAGCACCCGGGCGTCCGTCCAGCCGGCCCCGCGCGCGGTGGTCAGGCCCCAGACCAGGCCGGTCAGCGCGAGGGTGACGGTGGCGGTGCCCAGCAGGTCGAACCGCCCGGCCTGCCGTCCGGCCTCCCGCTCTGCGTCCCGTGGCACGAGTACGGCCACCGCGGCCAGGACCAGCGCCGTTCCGAGCGCGACCGTGTGGAAGATCCAGGGCCAGCCCCATGCCTGGGTGAGCGCGCCGCCCAGCAGGACGCCACCCGCCGCTCCCGCACCGGAGACCGCTCCCCACACGCCCAGGGCCTTGCCGCGCTCGGGGCCGGACGATGCCCGGTCCATCGCCAGGGCGAGGGCGGCCGGGGCGATCGCGGCGGCCCCGAGACCCTGTACCGCACGTGCCGCGATCAGCACCCCGGCGGAGGTGGCCAGCCCCGCTGCCAGCGAAGCCAGCGCGAACAGGGCGAGCCCGGCCATCACCACCCGGCGGCGGCCGAGGAGGTCGGCGACCCGCCCGCCCGCCAGGAGCAGCGCCCCGAACGCCAGGCCGTAGGCGTTGACCACCCAGGTGGTTCCGCCGTCCGTGAGCCCGGTGCCGGCCCGGATCTGCGGGAGCGCCACGTTGACGATCGAGGTGGCGAGCATGACGGTGAACTGGGCGGCGGCGAGCGCCGCGAGGACCGCTCCCGGCCCGGGGGTCCGGCGTACTGTCTGGTCCGTCTGCGTGTGTGCAACGTTCATGGCGCACAGACTCGGTGCGGACGGTGCCCACTCTCCAGGCCCGGCAGGCAGGGGCGCTGTCCACTGGTGTCCGCACCTGTCCACCCGGGTCCGCCGGGGGCGCGCGAGCGGCGTTGCTACCTGGGGTCGTGCAACTCCTGCTGCCACAGGGCTTCCGAGAGCAGGTCCAGGCCCTGCCGCAGGTGGCGGCGGTAGGTGCCGTACGGAAGGCCGAGGCGGCGGGCGGCGGCCTCCTGGGTGGGCGCGCCGGAGAAGTACCCCGCCGTCAGGGCCTCTCGGGCGCGTACGCCGCGCGGGTCACGGGCGAGGTCGTCGACGGCCCGGCGCAGCAGGGCACGCAACTCCCCCACCGGATCGTCGAGGTCGGCCGCGAGACGCGTGCGCATCAGGGCGCAGGCCGCGAAGGCGCCCGCGTCGCGCCAGTGGGCCAACGCCTCGCGCACCGCCTGGTCGAACGCCGAACGCGAGACGGGCGACGGTCCGGAGCGGACCGGCTCGTCGGCGGTGGGGGATATGAAGCGCAACAGCCAATTCTCCACGGATACGTGGCGCCAGTCGACGCCGAACAGCCCGTACGTGTACTCCCCGACGCGCGGGCGTGCCCCGGTGTCGCTGAGGGTGCCCTTGACGCGCTCCGCCCAGGTCTCGGCGTCCCGGTAGACGGCGAATCCGTACGCCCGGCCGCGGGCCCGGGCCGCCTCCGCCTGGGCCCGCGAGCTGCTCAAGTCAATGACACGTGAGGGTACTTGGTAGCGCCCGGGGTAGATCGAGAAGCGGCTGACGCCGATGTGTTCGCCGGGGCTCACCGGCTCGGTGGCATCGGCGTACCGCCACGCGGCGGCGACGACGGGATCGGTGGCCAGGTCCTGGGGGTCGGGCGGGGACGGCAGGGCCAGTCGGGCCGTGAACGCCACGATCCGGCCCGTGCTCACGAGCCGGTAGACGCTGAAGGCCTGCGGCTGGCGCCGCGCCCAGTACCGGACCAGCTCCGCGGAGGCGGCTCCTTCGGTCTCCTCGGCCATGCGCAGCACGGCATCGATGTCATCGGGGTGCAGGGGACGGTCGTGCACCTCGTCCTCGCGGGACCAGGATCGCAGTCGGGCCAGGGTCGCGCCCTCCCGGAAGAGGTAGAAGAGCTCGTCGGTGACGGTCCACACCCGCTCCTCGGGTGCTTCGCGCAGTATGCGCAGGTACTCGTCGGCGAGGCGCCGGCGCATCGCCTCGAACGCGTTGGGCGCCCGCCAGCGCAGGTCGGCGGCGAGCGTCTCGCGCGCGGCGTCGTGCGGGTGGAGCCCCCGGTGGGTGGACTCCATGAAGGGCAGGTCCCGCAGCCAGGAGAAGAGCGGATGGGCATCCTCTTCGGGCAGCACCGCGGCGAGCAGTTCCTCGGACGTCGAGTGGGCCTGCGCCGCCACTTCCAGGGCGCGGCGGTGGGCCGCCGTGGGCACCTCCCCGATCAGCCCCGCCAGCAGGGTGCGCAGTACGTCCGCCGTGGGGGCCCAGATCTCCTCCCGGCCGCAGCCCGCCGATCCCGCCGCGGCCGCGAGGGACAGGGCGAGCGGGTTGCCCCCGGCGAAGCGCAGTACCCGGTCCCGCAGTTCGGGCCGGATCTGCGCCGCCACCAGCAGGCTCCGGGCCTGCTCCTCGGAGAAGGGCTCCAGTTCGGTCACGTGCAGGAGCCGGGACCAGGCGGGGTCGGCGGTCCACTGCGGCTGCGGAGCGCGCCGGCCGGCCAGGACGACCAGGGTGTCGTCCGCGGCCCGGGGCAGGAGGTGGTGCCACAGCCAGCTCTCCAGCCACTGGCAGTGCTCGAAGGAGTCCACGAACAGGACCGTTCCCGGAACGTCCAGGAACGGACCGGCGGCCCGCTCGAAATCGGCCGGGTCCCGGCTGACGAACCGGCCGTCGAGTTCGACGAGCAGCCGGCCGGCCGCACGGGCGTGGTCCGCGAGGCGGCGCAGCAGGGTCGACTTCCCGATGCCGCCCGGTCCGCACACGTAGAACGCGAACGGCGCCTGCGGATCGCCGGCCAAAGCCTCCTCGAAGCGCCCGAGTTCCTCGTCCCGGCCGACGAAGGCCCGGACGCGCGCTCTGCTCAGTCTTTCCCCCACGGACACCATGGCGGCTCCCAACTCCCTTGTGCGCCACCCGGCTTCGACCGGGCGAACGGAGATCCTAACGGAGGTGTCAGCCGACGGGTCCGAGGTCCCGTTCGCCGAGGTGGACGGGGGTGAAGTCCAGCGACAGCGAGAGGGGCCCCCGGGTGTACAGGCCGGCCTCCCGGTAGCGGAAGCCGGGGCTGTAGCGGACCTCGTCGAGCAGGGGCAGGAGCAGCCCGGCGACGGTCTCGATCTCGGCGCGCGCGAAGGCCGCGCCGACGCACTGGTGGAGTCCGGTGCCGAAGGCCAGGTGCTGGGCGGCCGCGGTGAAGGAGCGGGCGGTGCCCAGGTCCGGGCGGTGGATGTCGAAGGCGTCCGGGTCGGTGAAGACGTCGGGGTCCCGGTTGGCCGCGCCGATCATGCAGAAGACCGTGGCACCGGCCGGGACGGTGGTACCGGCGAACACGGCGTCCTCCTCCGCCCGGCGGGGGATCAGCTGGACCGGCGGGGTGTGGCGCAGGGTCTCGGCGATCGCGGCGGCCAGCAGGTCCGGGTCCCGGCGGACCTGCGCCAGCTGTTCGGGGTGGTCGATGAGGTGCTTGAAGAGCAGGGCGAGGGTCTTGTCCGCGGGCTCGGTGGCGGCCGCCAGAACGTTGATGACCAGTGCGGTGACCTCGCGATCGCTCATGGCGATGCCGTCGAACTCGGCGGTGCACAGCTTCGATATCAGGTCGTCGCCGGGGTCGCGGCGCCGCTGTTCGATGACGGGCAGGAGGTACGCCTCCAACTGCTCGGCGCAGTCCAGGCAGTGGCGGCGGCGCTCGGGGGTGAGGGCCAGGCTGGTGATGAACTCGGCGACCCCGCTGTGCCAGGCGGCCACCTGCTGCCAGTCCCGTCTCTCCAGACCGAGGACGTCGAGCGTCACGTGGACGGCGAGGGGTTTGCCGAAATCGTTGACCAGGTCCATCCGGCCCCGGGCGAGGAAAGGGGCCATGAGCTCGGCTGCGTTGGCGCGGACGGCGCGTATCTGGTCCTGGAGGGCCTGCCCGGTGAAGCTCCGTACGACGATCTTCCGCTTGGCGGTGTGCTCGGACCCGGTCATCTGCGCGAGGACCGGCCCGCGCATCACCGGCTCGGCGCGCACCTGCAGCGTCTCGGTGGTGAACGCCTCGTGGTCGGTCAGCACCCGCTTCACGTCCGCGTGGCGCGAGAGGAAGTAGCTGTCGATCGCCGGCTCGTGGTGCACCGGAGTCCGCTGCCTCAGCTGCGCGAAGTACCGGTAGGGGTCGGTGGCGAAGTCCTCGGACAGGACGCTGACGTGGGTGGGGGCGACGGGCACGGTGAAGGCCTCTCACATACGCGGTACGCGGAACGGGCAGAGCCGGAACGGGACGGGAACGCGGGAGCCCACGGCCGAGCCGCGCTGCAAGACGAGGGAATGACCACCCGGGTTCCGCTCGCGAAGAAGCTCCGGCTGCCGCGGGGGCGGTCGTGGTCGCACCCGGGACCGATGCCGGGCAGGGTGGCGGCGGCTCAGAGGCCGCGGACCGGGACGATGTCGGGGGCGCCCAGGCGTACCGCGTCGGCGGTGCGGTCGTCCGGCTGGAGTTGGGCCTCGCGTTCGGCGGCCACCCGCTTCTCGTAGTGGTCGACCTCGCGGTCCTGTTGTGCCCGGTCCCAGCCCAGGTGGGGTGCCATCAGTTCGGCGACGGTCCGTGCCGCGTCGACCCCGCGGTCCCAGGATTCGATGGAGATCCGGGTGCGCCGTGCGAGGACGTCGTCGAGGTGGCGGGCTCCCTCGTGGGTGACCGCGTAGACGGCTTCGACCCGGAGGTAGTCGTCGGAGCTCGGGAGGGCCTCTCCGAGCGAGGCGTCCTCCGCGACCAGGGCCAGCAGTTCGTGGACCAGGGAGCCGTAGCGGTTCAGCAGGTGCTCGATGCGGGCCACGTGCAGTCCGGAGCGCGCGGCCAGCCTGTGGCGGGAGTTCCAGAGGGCGGAGTAGCCGTCGGCGCCGGCCAGCGGGACGCGTTCCGTGGCGCAGTCCGGCACCTTCTCGTCCAGGCCCCGGGCCGCCTCGTCGACCGCGTCCTTCGCCATCACCCGGTAGGTGGTGTACTTGCCGCCGGCCACCACGACCAGCCCGGGGACCGGATGGGCGACGAGGTGCTCCCGCGAGAGTTTGCTGGTCTCGGCGGCCTCCCCCGACAGGAGCGGCCGCAGGCCCGCGTACACGCCCTCGACGTCCTCGGGGGCGAGGGGCGTGGAAAGGACCGCGTTGACGTGTTCCAGGAGGTAGGCGACGTCCTTCGAGCTGAGGGCCGGGTGTGCCTTGTCGAGGGTCCAGTCGGTGTCGGTGGTCCCGATGATCCAGTGGCGTCCCCAGGGGATCACGAACAGGACGCTCTTCTCGGTGCGCAGGATCAGCCCCGTGCGGGAGTTGATCCGGTCGCGGGGAACCAGCAGGTGGACGCCCTTGGAGGCGCGGACGTGGAACTGTCCCCGGGTGCCGGCCATGGACTGCGTCTCGTCGGTCCACACACCGGTGGCGTTGATGACCTGGCGGGCACGGACCTCGCGCTCGTCGCCGGTCTCCAGGTCGGTGACGACGGCGCCCACCACGCGTTCGCCCTGGCGCAGGAAGCGGTCGACGCGGGTGCGGTTGGCCGCCAGGGCCCCGTAGCTGACGGCGGTACGGACGAGGAACATGGTGTGGCGGGCGTCGTCGACCTGGGCATCCCAGTACTGCACGGCGCCGACGAGGGAGTCGGAGCGCAGCGCGGGCGCTTCGTGCAGGGCCTGCCGTTTCAGCAGGTGGCGGTGGTGGGGCAGGCCTCCGGTGGTGCCGGAGGCGGCGGCCATGGCGTCGTACATCAGCACGCCCGCGCCGACGTACGGCCGCTCCCAGATCCGGTGCGTGAGGGGGTAGAGGAACGGCACCGGGCGGACCAGGTGCGGGGCGAGGTAGCGCAGCAGGAGTCCGCGTTCGCCGAGGGCTTCGGCGACGAGGCGGAAGTCGAGCATCTCCAGGTAGCGCAGGCCTCCGTGGATCAGTTTGCTGGAGCGGCTCGACGTGCCGGAGGCCCAGTCGCGGGCTTCGACGATGCCGACGTCCAGCCCCCGGGTCGCGGCGTCCAGGGCGGCGCCGGCGCCCACGACGCCGCCTCCGACGACGAGGACGTCGAGTTCGCCCTCTCCCATCGCTGCGAGGGCCCGCGTCCTCGCCCCGGGCGAGAGGGCCGCCGTGGTCGCCATGGTCTCCTCCTCGTGCTGCGGGCCGCACGGGGCGGCCCCGTGCGGTACGGCCGGCGCGGGCGGCCGTACCGCTGTGCGGATCTATTCGACCGTGGCCCAGTCGAGCGTGCGCTCCACGGCCTTCTTCCAGCCCGCGTATCCCTCCTCGCGCTGTTCTTCGGACCATTCGGGCTGCCAGCGCTTGGACTCCTGCCAGTGCGTGCGCAGTTCGTCCGTGTCGCGCCAGAAGCCGGTGGCCAGTCCGGCGGCGTACGCGGCGCCGAGCGCGGTCGTCTCCGCGACGACGGGGCGGCTGACCGGTACGCCGAGGACGTCGGCCTGGATCTGCATGCACAGGTCGTTGGCGGTCACGCCGCCGTCCACCTTGAGGACGTCCAGGTGGACGCCCGAGTCCTGTTCCATGGCGTCCACCACGTCGCGGCTCTGGTAGCAGATGGCTTCCAGGGCGGCCCGCGCCAGGTGACCGTTGTCGTGGTAGCGGGCGAGGCCGACGATCGCGCCGCGGGCGTCGGAGCGCCAGTACGGTGCGAAGAGGCCGGAGAAGGCGGGTACGAAGTAGATGCCTCCGCTGTCCTCGACGGTGCGGGCGAGGCGTTCGCTCTCGGCCGCGTCCTTGATGATCTTGAGTTGGTCGCGCAGCCACTGGATCGCCGAGCCGGTGACGGCGATGGATCCCTCCAGCGCGTACACGGCCGGGCTGTCCCCGAACTGGTAGGCCACGGTGGTGAGGAGGCCGTGCTGGGAGCGGACCAGTTCGGTGCCGGTGTTGAGCACCAGGAAGTTGCCGGTGCCGTAGGTGTTCTTGGCTTCGCCGGGTGCGTAGCAGACCTGCCCGACGGTGGCCGCCTGCTGGTCGCCGAGGACTCCGGTGATGGGGATGGCCTCGCGCAGCGGACGGGAAGTGCGGGTCCGTCCAAACGCCTCCGGGTGGGAGGACGGGTTGATGGTGGGGAGCATGGACCGGGGAACGCCGAAGAACCCGAGGAGTTCGTCGTCCCAGTCGAGGGTCTCCAGGTCCATGAGCATGGTGCGGCTGGCGTTGGTCACGTCGGTGGCGTGGACGCCGCCGTCGGGTCCGCCGGTGAGGTTCCACAGCACCCAGCAGTCGGTGTTGCCGAAGAGGGCGTGACCCTGTTCGGCCGCTTCGCGGACCCCGTCGACGTTCTCCAGGATCCACTGGATCTTGCCGCCGGAGAAGTAGGTGGCCGGTGGAAGGCCCGCCTTGCGGCGGATCACGTCGCCCTGGCCCGAGCGCTCCAGAGCCGCCGCGATGGAGTCGGTGCGGGTGTCCTGCCAGACGATGGCGTTGTAGTAGGGGCGGCCGGTGCGCGGGTCCCATACGACCGTCGTCTCGCGCTGGTTGGTGATGCCGATCGCCGCGAGGTCGGAGGCGGACAGGTTGCCGTGCCGGAGCGCGTTCTGCATCACCGAGTTCGTGCGTTCCCAGATCTCCACGGGGTCGTGCTCGACCCAGCCCGAGCGGGGCAGGATCTGGGAGTGTTCCAACTGGTGTCTCGCCACCTCGTTGCCTGCGTGGTCGAAGATCATGAATCGGGTGCTGGTGGTCCCCTGGTCCACCGCGCCCACGAAGTCAGCCATGGTGTGCCGCCTCTCTAGGCGATTGGGCCCGTACGGGCTGAGGTGCGGGGGCGGGCCGTCTCGGGCCCGCCCCGGCGGTCCGGTCAGCTCTCGTCCGGGGCGGGGACCCGTCCCGCGGGCTCCGGTTCGGCGGTGGGCAGGTACCTGCCGATGAAGGTCTTGTAGAAGACCGCGCCCAGCAGGCCACCGATGAACGGGCCGATGATGGGCACCCAGAAGTAGAAGTTCCCGTACTGATCACGCCATGCCCCGCCGTAGCCGGTGAGGAAGCTCGCCAGCCGGGGTCCGAAGTCACGGGCGGGGTTGATCGCGTATCCGGCGTTGGTGCCGAAGGCCATGCCGATGGCCACGACGATCAGGCCGACGATGAACGGGGCCAGGTTGGCGCCGGGTGGCGTGCCCAGCAGGTCGGTGACCGCGAGGATCAGCAGGAGCAGGAGCGCCGTGCCGATGATCTGGTCCCGCAGGGCGCCCCACTCGGTGACCGGCAGGTTGGGATTGCCGTTGGCCGGGAGCGTGGAGAAGACGCCCTGCGTCTTGATGGTGTGACCGGGGTCGGCCTTGGCCAGTGCCTCGGAGTAGTTCCACCGGATGATGAGGGCCGCGACGAAGGCGCCGGCCACCTGGGCCAGCATGTAGGGCGCCACCCTGCGCCACGGGAAGCCCTTGAACGCCGCCAGTGCGAGGGTGACCGCCGGATTGAGGTGGGCACCGCTGAGCCGTGCCGCGACGTAGACGCCCAGGGTCACCGCGAGACCCCAGGCCCAGGCGATGCTGTCGTGGTTTCCGAGGCCGCCCGCGGGGTCCGTCAAGGCCCCGCCGGCGACCACCTGGGCCACCACACCACACCCGAAGAGAATGAGGATCATGGTGCCGGCGAATTCGGCGGAGAGCTCGCCGACCAGCCCATGTCCCTTGAGGCGCTCAGTCATGGGTTCCGCTTCCCGCCGGCACGACGGCCGACTTCGACTGCCCCGAGTCCTCTGAAGGTACGTTGCACGGTGCGCCCGCGCTCGACGGGCCGCCGGTCCAGTATTGGGATCTTTCCCGCTGATCGCAGCTCGTAACTCTCCCGGGGCCGGGAACGGAAGTCTTGGCGGATGTGCCCGGCCCGGAAGGACGGCACACTGGGTGTAGGGCGGCGTGCACGGTGCAGTGCGTGCGCTCACGCGCATGCCCGCCCGTCCTGGGCCGTGGGGCCATCGGGGGCGTTCTACCGCTCGTCCGCCTGTTGCATCCGGGAGGCACCCGATGAACATGCTGATCAACAGTCCGCAGACGGTGGTCGCCGACGCCCTGCGCGGGCTGGCCGCCGCCCATCCCGACCTGGACGTGGACGTCGAGGGGCGGGTCGTCGTACGGCGTGACGCGCGCGAGGGCGGGCGGGTCGGCCTGGTGTCCGGCGGAGGTTCCGGGCACGAACCGCTGCACGCCGGGTTCGTCGGGTACGGGATGCTGTCCGCCGCCTGCCCGGGCGAGGTGTTCACCTCCCCCGTGCCCGACCAGATGCTGCGGGCGGCGAAGGCCGTCGCCTCCGGGCAGGGTGTGTTGTTCGTCGTCAAGAACTACACCGGGGACGTCCTCAATTTCGACATGGCCGCCGAGCTCGCCGAGGAGGACGGGATCCGGGTCGAGCGCGTCCTGGTCAACGACGACGTCGCGGTGACCGACAGCCTCTACACGGCCGGGCGGCGCGGCACGGGGGCCACCCTCTTCGTCGAGAAGATCGCCGGGGCGGCGGCCGAGGAGGGCGCCCCACTGGAGCGGGTCGCCGCACTCGCGCGGCAGGTCAACGAGGCCTCGCGCAGCTTCGGCGTGGCACTGGGTGCCTGCACCACACCCGCCAAGGGCACGCCCACCTTCGATCTGCCGGACGGCGAGCTGGAGCTGGGGATCGGCATCCACGGCGAGCCCGGCCGGGAGCGCCGCGCCATGATGACGGCGCGGGAGATCGCGGAGTTCTCGGTGGGGGCCGTACTGGAGGACCTGGCCGCGGTGGCCTCGGACGTCGGTCCGGTCCTGGCCCTGGTCAACGGAATGGGCGCGACGCCGCTGCTGGAGCTCTACGGCTTCCACGCCGAGGTGGTCCGGGTACTGGAGGCGAGGGGCGTGCCGGTGGCCCGGACGCTGGTGGGGAACTACGTCACCTCCCTGGACATGCCCGGGTGCTCGGTGACGCTGTGCCGGGCCGACGAGGAACTGCTGCGGCTGTGGGACGCGCCCGTGCAGACGGCGGCCCTGCGCTGGGGCCGCTGATCGTAGGCAGGTAGGCCTCCCCGGCGACACGCCCCCCCGTGGCGACAGCACGCTCGCCCTGATGACGCAGGGTGACGGATGGCACAGGGTGACGCGTGGCTGCCCGACCGGATGCGGGCGGCCGCCGACGGCTCGGTCGGAACCCGTCTGCCGCGGTCGGAACCCAACTGCTGGGCCGGCCGGCGGCCGCGCCGTGCGGTCCGCCGCGATGTTTGTCCCGTCGTGCCGGGGGCACCCGCCGAGCGGGGCGCCGTCACGCCGTCCCCAGGGAGGTGCGAGATGCCAACGATGGAGGAGGCGAACGGTATGGCGGGCCAGGGGCAGGACGTCGTCGAGGTGATCCTCAAGGATCACCGCACCATGGAGGACCTCTTCCGCCGCATGCGGAGCGTCGAGGCCGACCGCGCCAAGGCGTTGGCCGAGTTCTCGGCGCTGCTCATCGCGCACGGCGAGGCGGAGGAGGCCGAGGTCTACGGCGCCCTCAAACGCTTCAAGGGCGTCGACGACGAGGAAGTGGAGCACGGCGAGGAGGAGCACACCGAGGGCAACGAGGCGCTGCTCGCCCTGCTGGAAGTGGACGACGTCGGCTCCGACACGTGGGACGCACGGTTGGAGGACCTGGTCAAGGCGGTGACCCACCACTTGGACGAGGAGGAGCGGACGATCCTCAACGGCGCCCGGGAAAGCGTCCCCGACGATCGCAGGGCCGAGCTGGGAGCCGCCTTCCTGCGGGCACGCGAGGAGCAGCTGGCCTCCGGCTGCGGAAGCATCGAGAACGTGCGCGACATCGTGGGCAAGTGAGGTGGGGCCGCCGCTCCGCTTCCCGGAGGACGACCGGCCCGGGCAGGCGACCGGCCCGGGCACGCACGGTGCCGGCGCCGGGACCGGCGGTTCCCTCCCTCAGGTGCCGGGCTCGGCGGCTGCGATGGCCGAGAGGGCCGAACCCGGGGCCCGTTCCACTTCGAGGTCACCGAGCGTGACGACTCCGACGAGCCGGCCGTCCTCGGTCTGTACGGGCAGGCGCCTGAGCGCATGCCGTCGCATGAGGGTGACGGCCTGGTCGACGCTGTCGGCGGGGCCGACGGTGATCAGTTCGGGGCTGCAGATCGCCTGCACCGTCGTATCCGCAGGGTCACGGTTCTCGGCCACGGCACGTATCACGAGGTCCCGGTCGGTCAGGATGCCGCGCAGCCGGCCCTCGTCGACGACCAGGACGTCCCCGATGTCGGCGTCCCGCATGACCCGGGCTGCCTCCGCCAGTGAGGTCAGCCCGTCGACGGTCACCGGCTTCTCGGTCATCACCTCGTGGACTTGTCGGGCCATGGCTCCTCCCACTGCCGGAAGTGGTTCCTGCCGGGCGCCTACCCACCCCGGCGAGCGGTACCCCTCACCGTGCTGCGGGACCAGGCCGCCCGCCGGCGCAGCGCACGCGCCCGGCCCGGCGCTCCCGTTGCGGCCACTGGCGGTTACGGTCGCTCGAAGGCCTGGAGCACGCCACCGGCCGAGAAGCACAGGGCACCCGTCAATGTCCCCCAGTTGGCGATGCCGGAGTTGACCAGGCTTCCGGTGGCCGGCCGGGTGAACGCGGCCACTGCCGACACCATGAAGAGCATCGACCCCACCTGGTTCACGGCGACGACCCACCAGCCCAGGCTCCGCGAGCGCAGGCAGGGCCGGAACCGGTGGCAGATCTCGGCGAACGCGAGATGGCCGGAAATCAGGAACAGCGCGCATCCGACCACGTCGGGGGTCCAGACGAGCCGGTTGACCTGCTGGGTGGTGAGCCCCTGGCGGAAGGAGTCCAGCAGGTTGACGGCGAACACGAGCGTCCCCACGAACAGCACGAACGTACCCAGCCAGTCCAGCCGCATCGGCTCGTACCCCCACCACCTCCAGCCGGCGGTGACCAGCCGGCCGCTGCCCGGGGTGTGGCGGGGCGCGTTCAGCACTTGCAGGAGCGAGGTGTAGCCGCCGAGGTTGAAGAACAGACCGCCGGCGAAGTAGATCGAGGCGCTCACGAGCGCGTTCCCGGACCCGAACTGGGCCACGGCGGCGCCGAGGGCGAACAGCGCGCCGCCGACGACGAACGCACTCGAGGCAATGGCGTTCAGCCTGCGCAGGCGGCCGAGGGCCGCGGCGTCGGCGCTCGCTGGCCGGACGGCCTCGTCCCCGGGGCCGCGGACCGAGAGCACCCCGCGCCTGCGCGCGGGCCGCGACTCCCACACCACCGTTCCCCCTTCGGGGCGGTTCGAGAAGAGGCGGGTGGTGAACGGTCCTGCGCCGTCGGCGCGCTGCTCGGGCTGTCCCACCACCCGAGCTTAGCCACGGGTACGGGCCCCGGCAGGCAGTGAAACGCGTCCGTCCTTCAGGCGACCAACTCGTAGATCCCCCGCGCCGCCAGCCACAGGCCGGCGAGCACGGAGAGCGTGATGACCAGCTGTTCCTGATGGTCCGCGAGCCAGCTGCGCAGGGCGTTCAGCTTCGCGCCCGCTGCCCGCGGCGCCCAGACGGTGTACAGCTCCATGACGACGAGGCTGAGCGTGGCCAGCAGGCAGTACCCGGCCAGGGCCAGCCAGCTGGCCACGGAGGAGAGATCCGCGGCGACGACCGTGGCGGCGCCGGCTCCGACCAGCGCCCAGGGCTGGAACAGCCAGGCCAGCCCGGCGGCCGTGGCCAGTGAGGCACCGTCCACCCTCGCGGTCCAGCGCGGTGGGCCGTGCGGGCGGGGCGGCCTGCGGCGGCGGTGTGCGCCGTACAGCACCAGCCCCACGCCGATGGCGAGTTTCACGCAGGCGGCGGCGGTCGACGGCGCGCTGTGGCGTGCCGGGGGCTCACCGCCGGTCAGCAGCAGCACGCAGGCGATGACCACCACCAGGTCGGCGAGCCACGACAACAGGAACGCCAGGCCCTTGCGGACGCCCCGCGGCGAGGAGAGCAGCAGGATGAAGGCGCTGTTGTGCAGGGGGCCCAGGGTGATGGCCGTACCGATCACGACGAGGTCGACGACCATCAGCGCAGTCACTCCCGGAGGTCGAGGCCGTCCGCCGCCGTCAGCCGCCGCTGGACTGCGGAACCGGCTGGGACGGGGTCGAGCGGCGCTGCCACGGCACCGCATGCCGACTCTGCGGGCGGCGGCCCGACCGGTCAAGGAGGCCACGCGCGCGTCCCCGAACGCCGCATCCGGGCCGGGGCTCTTCCAAGATCGATTGTCAGTGGTGGATGGGAGGATCGAAGTATCAAGTCGGAATGAAAACGGGGGGCCGCCATGTCCGGAAACCAGAACTACATCAATCACGTCGCTCTCGTGCTGGACGCCAGTTCGTCCATGTCGCACCTGAGCCGCAAGGTGGTCGAAGTCGCCGATCAGCAGATCGCCTATCTGGCGCGCCGGTCACAGGAACTGGACCAGGAAACCCGTGTCACGGTGTACGTCTTCGCGGACAAGGTGGAGTGCGTCATCTACGACAAGGACGTGCTGCGCATGCCGTCCCTGAAGCAGCTGTACCGGGCCGGGGGAATGACGGCCCTGCTGGCGGCCACGCTGAAGTCGCAGCGGGAGCTGGCGCAGACGGCCCAGCTCTACGGCGACCACAGCTTCCTCACGTTCGTCCTGACCGACGGGCAGGAGAACGCGAGTCACCGCTGCCCGGACGCCCCTTCCCGCACCCCGCGTGACCTGGTGCGGGCCGTGGCCACGATGATCGAGACGCAGCAGGACAACTGGACGCTGGCCGTCCTCGTGCCGGACCAGATGGGCAAGCGCGAGGCCATGCAGTGCGGCTTCCCGAAGGACAACATCGCCATCTGGGACGCCACGAGCACACAGGGCCTGGAGGAGGCCGGACAGGTCATCCTGAAGGCCACCGAGAACTTCATGATGGGCCGCACCAAGGGCATCCGGGGATCGAAGGCGGTGTTTTCCACGGGTGCCGAGGTGGTCAACAAGGAAACCATTGCCGCGGCCGGTCTCACCCCGGTCGATCCGTCCCAGTACCAGCTGGTTTCCGTGGCCCGCGATGCGGCGATCCGGGAATGGGTCATCGAGTGCGGGCAGAGTTACCGGACCGGTTGTGCGTTCTACCAGCTGAGCAAGTCGGAAAAGATTCAGGCGCGGAAGCAGATCGCGGTGCTGGAGAAGAAGACGGACCAGGTGTACACGGGACCGGAGGCCCGCGCCCTGCTCGGCCTGCCCGACGCGGAAGTCCGCGTCAAGCCGGACCACAACGACGACTTCACCATCTTCGTGCAGAGCACCAGTGTGAACCGGAAGCTGGTACCGAACACGCGGCTGCTGGTCATGGTCTGACGCATCCGGCCCCGCCCCCGGCCTCGCACCTGCCCCGCCCCGCACCTGCCCCGCCCTGCTCACGGATCCGTGAGCGGGGCGGGTCGGGCCGCCCCCACTGTCTGTTCGCCCGTCAGATCCCCGCGAGCCCTTATAAGCTCGTTCCACATTGCCGACTCGTCTCGGGTGGCAAGCCCGTGCCTGCCGGTGTCAGCATGTCTCGCCGGGGCGGGCCGCAATCGCCTTGAGCAGATCCCGCACAAGATCGAAGTCGATGCCCTCCGGCCTGCGGAACCGTAGGCAGCCCTTGCCCATGTCCAGTCCGGCCAGCCGTTCCTCGAACGCCTCGCGGACGTCACTGCGCATGAGGTAGAAGGAGATGTACTGCTTCTGGCTGGCAAACGCCATCTCGCAGGCGCCGTCCCGCTCGTATGCGGGCATTCCGTACGCCATGACCTCGCTGAAGCCCACCAGCTCCTCTCGGCACATCTGCCGCACCTTGGTCAGCGCGGCCCTGCGCTCCTCAGGAACCTCAGCCAGGTAGCCGTCGACGTCGCTCGCCTCGCTCTGCACCATTCCTTGATGTTATGCCGGATTTCATTCCTGAGGCTGTCCCGCAATTGACCTCCGAGATGGCCGCCCGGGTTCTGCCGACGGTCATCCGCCAGGATGACCGAGGGGTAGCTCTCGTGGGGGATCCTGATCGGGCGGGTAGCCGACGCACCGTCCTTGAGGTTCGACGATGGTGGGGGCATGCCGATCACACGTTTAGCCCTTCCGCTCGGCGACACCGAGCGTCCCGTCCCGGTCTGGGCCCTACGCCTCGCCAAGACCCTCCCGTTCGTCGTGCTGCCGCACTGCCTGTGGCGGCTGCCGTTCGCCGTCGACTTCCGTATGGGAATGATCGACCCGGCGGCTCCGGCGACCGCTCCCTGGTGGGCTCCGTTCTACGTCGTCGGGCTCAGTGTGCTCACCGAGGCACTGGCTCTGCTCACCACCGGCTTGGTGAGCGGGTGGGGCGAGGTGGTGCCGCGCTGGGTGCCGTTCGTCGGTGGTCGGCGGGTGGCTCCGCTCGCAGCGGTGATCCCGGCGGTCCTGGGCGGCCTGGCGCTGGTGGCGCTGTTCGACCTCTACCCGCTCGCCTGGGCGGGCGTTTTGCCCGAGGTGGGGTTCAGCAACGGATGGTGGATGGCCCTGGCCCGGGTGTGCATCAGCCCGGCGATGCTGTGGGGGCCGATCGTGCTGGCCCTGGCCTGGGCCTATCACCGGCGGCGCCGGCCTGCCTGATGGATCCGTCGGTCCGGATCGGCCGAGCCGGACGGCTCCGTGCGGTTTGATCACGGCGTCGCATCCGTCCTGGATCGTCCCGTTCACCGGGTTGAGCCCGCGCTGCTTCGGGAGGCTGCTGACCGTGCTGCGTCGTGCGGGTGCGGATGGGGTCCGCAAGGGCCGGCCGTGGAGCCTCTCACGTGCAGGACCGGGCACTACCGGTCGCGGCGTACTGGCGCACGAACTTGACGATGCGCAAGCTTGCCCCGCTGCTCGGCGTTTCCCGCGGCGACCTCTACCGCTCGCGCCTGCCTGCCGGCGACGCCCCGGTCTTTGTCATGGGCTCGGCGCCCCGTCACCGCGATCTTGTAGTACATGGTGCAGCCCCGCTCGGCCTTCGTGGTCACGTACGTGGACCTCAACTCAAACGTTCTCCATAGGATCGGGTCCGTGCATGATGACGACGAGCCGGTCTGACACCGGGCACGACAAGCACGCCGGAACCGTGACGGCAACGGGTCGCCGGCCGCGCCGTAGTGCAGCGGCGGTTCCGCCGCTTGGGTCGTCGAGTTCGCGCAGGAGCGCCAGGGGGCTGTGAGTTGGCTGTGAAGCGACGGGTTGGGGGGCCTGGAGTGTGGGATGAGTGCCGACAAGTTCTATATTCGTATGAACCATCCGTACGCGGCCCAGCTGCGGGGATCTCAGGGGGACGACTGCGATGGCCGACACCGACACCGCTCCGGCTGCCCGGACGGAGTCCCGGAGTACCCGCAAGGTACGGAGGAAGGCGCAGAACCGCAGACGCCTGGGCGTGGGCGTCGCCGTGCTCGCCCTAGCGGGGGCCACCGCCACCGCGTTCGCCTTCACGAGAAGCGGTCCCGAGGAGGCCGCCCAACGCGATGCGAAGCTCGGGGCTCCGGGCGGTGCGGCCGACGGGGCCGCCGCCGCGAAGAAGGCCGAGGAGGCCTGGGACGGCAAGGTCAAGGTGCTGGGAGACGGCTCCACCTCCTACACCGGGCCACAGCCGGGACAGCTCAAGCCCGAGCGGCTGAAACCCGGTGAGAAGCCGCCGCAGTTCGTGGTGTTCTCCTGGGACGGCGCGCTGGAGGGCGATGACCACCTCTTCTCCCACTTCCGCGAGGTCGCCCGCGAGAACAAGGCCCACATGACCTTCTTCCTCACGGGCATCTACCTGCTGCCGGAAAGCAAGAAGTCGCTCTACCGGCCGCCGCAGCACAACCAGGGTTCGGCCGCTATCTCCTACCCGACCGTCCCGCACGTGAAGGGCACGCTGGAGCAGTTGCGCGGCGCCTGGGGCGACGGCAACGAGATCGGTTCGCACTTCAACGGGCACTTCTGCGGGCCCAAGGGCGGCGGGGACTGGAGCCCCGCCGAATGGAAGAGCGAGATCGACCAGACGTATGCGTTCGTCAAGAACTGGAAGACCAACACCGGTTTCACCAAGGAGGCGCCGCTGCCCTTCGACCCGGACCGGGAAGTGGTCGGGGGCCGGGCGCCCTGCCTGGAGGGCCAGAAGAACCTCCTGACCGCGATCAAGCCGTACGGCTGGCGCTACGACGCGAGTTCCGCGGGAGACTTCCAGCTGTGGCCGTCCAAGCTGGACGGCATCTGGAACTTCCCCCTGCAGCTCGTACCACTGCAGGGCAAGGAGGTGCAGGTCCTCTCCATGGACTTCAACTTCCTCTTCAACCAGTCGGGCGACAGCACGCAGGGCGACCCGGCGAAGTTCGCAGCGTGGCAGGCGCAGACCCGGGCCTCGTATCTGAACGGCTTCAACCGTGTCTACAACGGCAGCCGGGCGCCCATGTTCGTCGGCAACCACTTCGAGGACTGGAACGGCGGCATCTACATGAAGGCCGTCGAGGACGTGATGAAGGACGTCTGCCCGCGCCAGGACGTGCGCTGCGTGTCGTTCCGGGAGCTGGCGGACTGGCTCGACGCGCAGGATCCGAAGGTCCTGGCCCAACTGCGCACGCTCGACCCCGCGCAGGCACCGGACTGGGCCTCGCTCATCAAGTAGACGGGGCCGGGGGCCGGGTAGGCCGGGCAGCGTGCGCTGCCCGGCCTACTTCACCGCCTTGATGTAGTCGGTCCACAGACGCACCGCCCGCTCGCTGCCCGGCGTGCCCGGGGCGTCGCCGCCCAGTCCCGTCAGCGGCAGCGGAACCAGATCGGTCAGCGACATCCGGTAGACCACCACGGCCGTGGACTCCTGCTCGGTGCTCGCAACGAACCAGCCGGCCGTGTTCGCGGCCGTCGTTCCGGTCTTGCCCGCCGCCCCGGCGTGCGCCTTGCCCGCCGTCTTCGCCGAACCCTCGGTGACCGCGTCCCGCAAGGCGTCCGTCACCGCCTGGGCGGTCTTGGCCGTAACGGCCCGGGTCGGCTGCGGCATGTCGAGCGGGACCGCAGTGCCGTTGCGGCTGGCCGAGCGCACCGAGTAGGGGTCGGTGTGCATGCCGTCGGCAGCGAAGGTCTCGTAGGCGCCGGCCATGCGGATCGCACTGGGCGTCGAGTTCTCCCCGAGCGCGAACGTGGGAATCCGTGGCCCGAGGCTCGATCCGAGCAGGCCCGCGCGCTGGGCGAACGACTGCACCCCGTCGAGGCCCACGTCGAGGCCGAGTTGCAGCATGGGCGTGTTGACGGAGTTGGCGACGGCCTGGCGCAACGTCACCTGGCCCCAGTTGCGACCGTCGTCGTTGCGGCCCTTCACCACCTTGCCGCTGCGGTCCCAGTACGGCCCCTCGGGCGTCTGCACGGTGACCTGGTCGTCGCCGTTGTACGTGGTGGAGGGGGAGACGGGCGTACGGGTCTTGCCGCGCGAGCGCAGCACGCCTTCGTCGAGCGCGGCGGCGTAGACGATCGGTGTGAACGCCGTGCCGGCCGGGATCGTCGTCGCGTTCGACTCGTTGAACCCCTGCTTCAGATAGTCGGGGCCGCCGTACACGGCGAGCAGCCGCCCGTCGGGGGAGACGCTCGCCGCGCCGATCTTCGCGTTCTTGTCCGTGTCGGGACGCCGCTCGGCGTCGAAGTCCTTCTGCGCCTTTTGGACGGCAGAGGTCAGGGCCGTCATGCGGTTCCGGTCGAAGGTCGTGTAGATCTGGTAGCCGCCGAGGTCGAAGTCGGAGTCCGTGATGTGGCCCGCCTTGATCGCGTAGGCCTTGGCCAGCTCCACCAGATATCCGGTCTGCGCGCCGGGAGTGCCGGGGAGGGCGGCGCCCAAGGGCTCGGGGAACGTGGTGTAGGTGGCGCGCTCGGCGCGCGAGAGCCGGCCGGTCTCGACCATGCGGTCCAGGATCCAGGCCCAGCGTTCGACGGCCCGCTCGTGGTTCTCCTTGCCGACGGCGGGGTCGTACAGCCCGGCGCCCTTGAGGAGGGAGGCCAGGAAGGCGCCCTCGCTGGCATTGAGCTGCGAGACGTCCTTGCCGAAGTACGCCTGGGACGCGCGCTGGATCCCGTACGTCCCGCGCCCGAACCAGCTGGTGTTGAGGTAGTCCTGGAGGATCTGCTTCTTGTCCCTCTGGTTGTCCAGTTTCACGGCGAGCAAGAGCTCGGTGAACTTCCGGGACAGTGTGCGGTCCTGGTTCAGGTAGGCGTTCTTCACGTACTGCTGCGTGATGGTGGACCCGCCCTGGGTCTCGCCCCCCGTCGCCGCGGCGCCCAGGGCGCGCAGGACGCCGGACGGTGACACGCCGGGATCGGAGTAGAAGCTCGCGTTCTCGGCGGAGAGAACGGCGTCCTGGACCTTGGGAGGCACCTTGTCCAGTGGCATCTCCTGCCGGCTGACCCAGCCCGTCCGGGCCATCGTGGAACCGTCGGCCCAGTAGTAGACGTTGTCCTGCTGCGTGGCGAACGAGTTGAGGTCCTCGGGTATGTCCGTGGTCGCGTAGGCGTACGTGATGAAGCCCGCCAGGGCTATGAACGCGTACAGGCAGGCACCCAGCCACTGGCGCCAGGAGGGTATCCACCGGCGCCAGCCGCTGCGGCCCGGCCTCGGGAAGGCAGGTCGCAGGCGCCGCAGTTGTGTGCGCGCCGCAGCGGCGGCCGGCGCGAGGGCGGCTGTCCGGCCGGCCGCCGCCTGGGGCCGACGGCGCGTCCCGGTCTTCCTGCGGCGGCCCGACGGGGCTGCTCCGCCGCTGCCCTCCCGAGCCGCCCGCCCGCCCCACGATCGCCCTCTTGCGGACGTATCCTGCCTGCCCACTAGGAATGCCCCCCTTGCTGTGCTTTCCCGCATACCCTAGAGGCATGTGCTGTGAGGTCGGCGTGAGGGCGTCCGCTTCCGGCCGCGCGGTACGGCGCCACTGGCGGAAGGCGACAACCGGAGGCAGGTCGCCCTGCGCTCAAGGCGACTCCTGTCAGGTGACCGTCGACGAAGCGGAAGGTTCCGAAGGGGACGAAGGAGCCGCCTGGTTGTGCGAAGATTCCGTCCCCCGGTTCGTGTGGACCGGGTGACAAGGGGAAAAGCAGTGATACCAAAGAGGTTCAGGCTTGCCGTCGGCGCAGCCTTGACCGTGACCCTGTCGTCCGCGACGCTGTTCGCCTACTCCGCGAGTGCGGGTTCCGGGCCCGAAGCAGCCGACCGCGCGACCGTCGACGCCTTCGCCCGCATAGCCGACGACGTGCTCTCCCAGCGCACCCAGGCTCTGGTCGAGGAGCAGCCGGGACACCGCAACTCCGGTCCTTCCTCCGGGAAGACGCGCATGTCGGCCCAGCTGAAGAAGGACGAGGACGCCGCGATCTCGTCGCTGCAGTCCCGCAAGACGCGCCTGGCGGCGCTCGGCGAGGCCTACACGGGTGCCACCACCCACGTCGCCGTGGACCGGGCCACGGTCACCGGCGGGAAGGCGACCGTCGAGGTCTCCGAGGACACCACGCTCACCTACAAGAAGCTGCGCGGGGACGAGCCGGCGACGACCGACTTCCGGACGCGCTACGAACTGACCCTCACCAGCAAGCGGGGCGGTGCCTGGGAGCTGACCTCGATCAAGTCCCAGGACAACGGCCCCGTCGCGATCAACGAGCCGGTGGCGGCCAAGGCGAACGTCGCCAAGGACGATGGCAAGCAGTATCCGGACGGCACGCCCGCCTCCACCAAGTACCCCGCCCCGGCGAAGCCCAAGGCGAAGACCGGCGGTGCGTACGACTACGCGGCCATGGCGAAGTACGCGGAGAAGTACTGGAGCAGCTACAACCCGGCGTACCGCAAGTTCAGCGGCGCGGGAGGTGACTGCACCAACTTCATCAGCCAGGCGCTCAAGGCGGGTGGCTGGAAGACCGTTCCGGGCTCCACGACGGACTACCGCAACTGGTCGTACGACGGCACCCGCCAGACGGACTCCTGGGTCGGCGCGAACGAGTGGGCATGGTTCACGCTGTCCAACAAGCGGGCCGCCAACCTGGCCAACGTCTACCAGACGGATGTCGGTGACATCGTGCAGGTGGACTTCAACAGGGACGGGTCCAAGGACCATTCCATGATGGTGACGTACCGCAGCAACGCAGGAATGCCGTACCTCACGTACCACTCCACCAACACCTACCGTAAGTCGCTCGCGAGCATCATCGCGTCCTACCCGGACGCGGTCTACTACGCGTACCGCACCTGACGGGTGCCGGTGCCCTTCGGCTCGTCCTGCCGCGGAACCCCCGCGGCAGGACGGGCCGGCCGGGATCACCGCAGGAACAGCGGCCTCGCCGTCGACCATGACCGCTTCCCCGGTCGCTACGTAGGCGGCGGCTTGATCGGCTCGTTGATCGGCGCGCCGTCCACGTCGGTCATGAAGTCGCGCTGAGCCGGCTTCTTGTCCGTCGGCCCCGGGAGGTTCGGGCACGCGATGCCGTCGCCGTCCCGGTCGAGTCCGTTCGGGTCGAGTGCGTCCGCCCGCAGCACCGCTTGCGCGTCGGCCTGGGCCTTGAAGGCGTCGCAGTCGACCACATGCCCCTTGTGCGCGTACGGTGCGACGTCGAACGCGTGCTCCGGGGGTCCGTTGCCGGCGCACGCGGCCAGCGTGATCGCCGCGATCACGCTGACCTGCCGCGATGGAGGTACCACGACCCGGTCGCAGCCGGCGGTCCGGGCCCTCGTGGATGGTGCGTGGCGGGTACGGCATGGTCCTAGGCCGCCGATCCCGTCCCGAACACCGCGAGCCCACCTGCCACGTTCCCCGGCTCCAAACCGCCTTGCCGGCCAGGGCCCCTACCTCGGCGTGCAGCTGTCTGCCGGTGATGTCGTCCTGCCCGAGAAATGCCTCCCGGGCTGCCACGCCCACCGTGGCCATGTCTTCGACGAGCCGACGCCGGTCCGGGTCGTCGCCGAGGACGACCGTGCGGGCGAAGTCCGTCTCGCGCCCGGCGGACCGCCGACGGCTACAGCACGCTCGTGGCCTTCCTGGCGTGCGATGACGCGTGCCGGATCACCGGGGGCATCATCCCCGTCTCCGGCAGCACGAGCCACCGCCACGCGGTCTTCGCCGCTGACCGGAAACCGGCCGGAGCCGCTGCTCGAGGTCAGCGAGGACTGAGGAGGCAGAACTCGTTGCCTTCCGGGTCGGCCAAGACCGTCCAGGAGATCGCGGACTGGTCGATACCGGGGTCGGTGGCGCCCAAGGCGCGCAGGCGGGCTTCTTCTGCTTCCGGGTCGTCACCGGGGTAGGGGGAGACGTCGAGGTGGACGCGGTTCCACACGCTCTTGGTGTCGGGGGTGCGGAGGAACTCCAGGTAGGGGCCGACGCCTTGGGCGGAGCGCATGGTCGCCTGGTCGTCGGTGACCTCGTGCAGCGTCCAGTCCATCGCCTGGTCCCAGAACCGGGCCATCCCTCGTGGGTCGGCGCAGTCGACCACCACCGCGGCGATCGGCCCGGTGTCCTTGTAGATCGGGCGGGGTTCCAGGACGCAGAACTCGTTGCCTTCCGGGTCGGCCATGACCGTCCAGGGGACGTCGCCGCCCTGCCCCACGTCGGCGAGCGTCGCGCCGAGATCCTTCAAGCGCGCGACCAAAGCCGCCTGATGGGCGGTCGAGGTGGTGGCCAGATCAAGGTGCACCCGGTTCTTCACGGTTTTGGGTTCCGGGCGGGAGATGAGGTCGATGCAGACGGCCGTGGGGTCGGGGTAGGCGAAACCCACGGGTTCGAGGTTGGTCACGCCGGGTCCCTCGCTCTCGACGCCCCATCCGAGTGCCTCCGCCCAGAACCGGCCGAGCACGGAGTCGTCCTGGGCCTTCATATTGATCTGCACGAGTCTTGTTGCCATGCGCAGATCCTAGAAGCTGCCGCGATCAGACAAGTGCTCGCCCCGGTACTGACCATGGTTGCCCTCGTCGACACTGCGCGAGTCCTTGTGAACGAAGGCGAGACCCGGCCACGCCGCCTGCCACGGGCGGGCGGAGATGAGTGCCGGTCCGTCCGTCCTCATCCAGCTCTCTGGCGAGCGCGGCGGTCCCGAGGTGGTCGTAGAGCCAAGTCGGAAATCCATGGTCACCCTGAGGGCGCCGCTCGTTCCTCCGGACGACTGGATTGCTGACCACCGGCAGCGTTTGCGGCAGCTGACGAATCGTTGCGTGCCGATGCTGTCAGCGCAGAGAGACAAGCCGCCGCCGGCAGATTCGAGTTCTCAGGGCCTGCCCAGCGGATCGGATACCGCCGGACAGGCCCCGCATCGGAAGGACTCGGCCCTTGAACGTAAAGGTGAAGCGCCCGACAGCTAACCGTTCAGGCGGACCGTCGACACGGGAGTCCCCGCGGTGAGCGGCCTGCCGTCCTCGGCCGGCGCACAGCCGAACCCTTCGGCGATCAGTCGCATCGGCCGCACAGGTATTCGCGCGGCAAGGAGGAACGAGGATTTGCCACCCCCGGCACGGGGGCCCACCGGCCGCGGTGCACCCGGTCCGACGGCGGACCGTACGGCGACTGCCAGGCCGGCCGGTCGCTTCGACCCAAGGTGCTCAGGTCGAGGAGCTTGTGGTGCGCGTTGACGCGGAACGTGCCGTGCGCCCGGAAGTGCCCGGAGGGGCACCCGCGGCAACGGCGGAGAACGATCGGCAGGCAGGTGGGAACGACCACCCAGGTTCTGGACATGGAGATACACCGGTTTCAGTGAGAAGACCGCAGCGAAAGGGAGCGCGGCGCACAGGTGCGACACGCGAAGGTTCAGCGCTCGGAGGCTCACTTGGTGTACAACGGCATGTCCTTGTCAGGGGTGACTGCGGGCGGGAGCACGCTAACCGCCCACGGGAGCACGGTGCCAATGAATTTCGGGCGGATGGCGACGCCCCGGTGGCGAGCGACCGTGAGCGGCATCCACACAAGAGGAGATACCGGTGTGCGGCCGGGTTCACCCGACGTGCCCGCAGGGCGGGACGGCCCGGTGATGCGGTCGTCCTACGATCTCGGTCGTGGGAGTCTTCCCACCCCTTCCGCGCCCGGACCGTCCCCCGGGACCTTGATCGCGCGCCTGCCGCCGCGCCGGTTCACGAACGGCTGCTGACCGCAGTCGAAGCGGCGCACGGCACACCCACCGCGATCTGCCGCCTGAGCCGGGCCACGATGGGTGGAGCCTGGCCGGGCGGGTGGGAGCTACTGGAGACGTGTCGCAGTCCGGATGAGGTCGGCGACGGCTCTGGACCGGCTGTGCGGTGGCCAGGCGATCACGGTGGTGACGGTCGGCGCGTCCAGTACGGGCACGGCGGCGAGGTCACCGTGCAGTTGGGCTCGGCACGACTCCGGTGAGACCGCACAGGCACGGCCGAGCGCGACGAGCTGCAACAACTGCGCATGGTCGCGTACCTGCGGGCCGGGGCCGGGCGGGTAGGTGCCGTCGGGGTCGGGCCAGCGTGGCAGGGGCAGGCCCGGCAGCCCGGTGATGTCGGCCATGTGCACATGGGCCCGGGCGGTGAGCGGATGCCCGGCCGGCAGGACCACGACCTGACTCTCCGTGCTGAGCTCTTCGGTGTGGAATCCGGCCGTCGAGTCGAACGGCCGGTGCAGCAGCGCCACGTCGGCCCGGCCCTCGCGCAGGAGTCGTTCCTGCTCGGCCGGACCGCACAGGATGACGTCGACGGGGACCGCGCCGGGTTCGGCGGCGTACGCGTCGAGCAGTCTCGCCAGCAGCTCCCTGGAGGCGTTGGCCTTCGTGACCAGGGCCAGGCCGGGGCGGCCGGTCACGGAAAGGGCGGCGCGGCGGGTCCGACGCTCGGCGGCCTCGACCGCGTCGAGAGCCGCCCGGCCCTCGACCAACAGCACCGAGCCGGCTTCGGTCAGCGTGACAGCGCGACTGGTCCGGTCCAACAGCGCTGCCCCGAGCCGGCGTTCGAGCCGCTGGATCGCCCGTGACAACGGTGGCTGCGCGATCCCGAGCCGCTGCGCGGCACGCCCGAAGTGCAGCTCTTCAGCGACAGCGACGAAATACCGCAGTTCCCGGGTCTCCATCCGGCCACGCTATCCCGGATCAATACCCTGACGGTATCGATGCGCACCCGATCGGTCTTGGACCCACGCCGAGACCCGAAGGCAACATCGTCCCTATGACTGAACGGACGATCGCGCTGGTCACCGGCGCGAACAAGGGAATCGGCTACGAGATCGCCGCAGGCCTGGGCACCCTCGGCTGGAGCGTCGGCGTCGGCGCCCGGGACGAGCAGCGCCGAAGCGCCGCGGTGGAGAAACTGCGCGCCGCCGGCATCGACGCGTTCGCCGTACCGCTGGACGTGACCGACGACGCGAGCGCGACCGCCGCCGCACGGCTGATCGAGGAACAGGCCGGACGCCTCGACGTGCTCGTCAACAACGCCGCCATCGCAGGCGACATGCCACAGGAGCCCACCCGGATCGACCCCGCCACCATCCACACGGTCGTGGACACCAACGTGATCGGCGTCATCCGCGTCACCAACGCGATGCTGCCGCTGCTGCGCCGCTCCGCCGCACCACGGATCGTGAACATGTCCAGCAGCGTCGGCTCCCTCACCCGGCAGTCAGGACCCGCCGCCGAGCAGACGGCAGGTCCGGTGTCCGCGGCGTACGCGCCGTCGAAGACGTTCCTGAACGCCGTCACCCTCCAATACGCCCGGGAGCTGAGCGGCACGAACATCCTGATCAACACCGGCTGCCCCGGCTACGTCGCCACCGACCTCAACGGCTTCCGCGGCGTGCGCACCCCCGAACAGGGCGCGGCGATCGCCATCAAACTCGCGACCCTGCCCGACGACGGCCCCACCGGACGGTTCTTCGACGACGCCGGCACAGTGCCCTGGTGATGTGCACCGCGGCCATCACCCACCAGGCTGATGCCGCTGCGCCCACGCATCCCGAACAGATCCGCGGTGATGCGGGCCCTGCTCGGCTTCACCTGCGAACACCGCTGGATCCGTCACGCCCAAGCCCACCTGCGGCACCTGCTCCCCTCCTGACCGGACAGTCCGGGATCCCGGATCCCGGATCCGGGAGAGACTGATCCAGCCGGTTGACCGCCAAGGCTGTTGCCGTGGAATGTGCCCTCCGTCGGACGGACACGAAGGATGAACAACTGGTGCAGGTGAAAATCGACTGGCCCGTGGTCGTGGAACGGGCAGCGCCCGGCGATCTGCTGAGGTTCCGGCCCGACGTGGCGGCGCGGATCTGGCCGGTCGGTGGCGGGGCGCGCTTCGTGACCGACGTCGGGATCCCGCACTCCAACGGGCTGTTCCGCATGCTCGAGGAACTGGCGGACCGGGATCCGGCGAGCCCGGAGACAGCCTTCGACACCGGCTTGTCCGCTGAAGCCGTCGATACCCCGCACGGAAGACTGCAGCCGCTGGGCGTGCTCTTCCAGTCGGTCGTGTTCGTGCACGTCGGCGACGGGACGGTCTGGGCCTGCGACCCCGATTCCGAGATTGAGTACGAGCAGATCCACCAGGACGTCTCCTCGCTCGCCTACCTCGTCTACAAGTTCCAGGTGGAGCGGCCCGGGCCGGAGGAGCGTCCGAGTCCCCACGACTGGGCTGACATGGAGGAGATCGTCCGCGAAGGGATGGAGCGTTGGGACGCACTGCCGTTCACGACCGCCTTCTGGATGTCGTTCCTCCACTCCAACCCCCTGTTGTGAGAGAACGGAAGCCCCGATGCTCTGGGCCGCCGGCTCCTTCGGACTCCGAAGGAGCCGGGCAGAGGCAAGGCCGAGCCCGCCCCTACGACGGGCTCGGATGATGGCGGCCTCAACACGACCTGTCAGCCCTGATGGTCGGTCATCGCCACTGGCCGGTGATGGGGATGTCGCCGGGGTTGCCGAAGCGGGCCCGGTAGATGACGGTGTCCGAGTCCTTCGCCACACCGGAGAATTCGGAGATGACACCGCGGTAGACGCCGACCTCATCGGTGCCGTCACCGTTCCAGCGTCGGGCCGGAAGGCCGATACGCACCCGCCCGCGCCGACTTCGACACCACCGGAGTGCCGAGTTGAACGTCCAGGAAATCCTGGTCGATCGAGATCCGCTTGCCGCCCCACGACTCGGTGATGTCCCCGGTGTACTGGTGGACGCGCTGATGGTTGGCCCAGGCCCAGCCCACGCACAAGCCGTTGACCAGGCACAACGTCAAAGTCCGGCGGGACTGCCAGCCCCGCCAACTGCTCACTGTGCCTCATCCGCACAACGCCGGGCCGGACAATGCGTCCCATGCCTCCTCTCGGGACGGTCAGTCCAGGTGGAACACCTCCGTCAGCGGTGTCATCGCCTGGTCAGCCGGCGTGCCGTCCAGGTACTCGAAGTAGCGGGACATCTCGGCCTGCCAGCGGGCATTGACCTCGGTGGCGGACATCGCCTCGCGGGCACGATCGAAGTCCTCGGTCTCCAGGTAGCCGACGAGCAGGCCGTCCGGGCGCAGGAACAGGGAGTAGTTGGTCCAGCCGGTGGCCCGGAGGGCATCGAGCATCTCCGGCCACACCTGGGCGTGGCGCTCGCGGTACTCGTCACCGAGTTCGGCCTTCACCTGGAGCAGGAAGCAGATCCGGTGCTTCGTCATGAGACACCGATCCCCGCCAGCTGCATGTAGTACACGCCGAACTGGTCCGCGGTGAGCGTGGTGCCGGTGACCTTCACGTACCGGGCGGTGGTGGCGGCGAAGGCGAAGGAAAGGCCACCGGCTCCGGGGCGCGGGTACGAGCTCCTCGACACCACGGTGGTCCAGTTCGTGCCGTCGGTCGAGAGCTGGACGGTGAAGGCCGACGGGAAGCCGCGCCCGGTGTTCGGGATGTCGTCGCGGGGGTACAACGTGACCTGGCTGATCCGTGACGGGCCGCCGAGGTCCACCCGCGCCCACTGCGTGGTGTTCGGGGAGCCGGCCCCGGCGCTGCTCCAGCCCGAGGAGTTCCACAGGTCGGTGTGATGGGCCCCGTTGGTGAGGTTGGCGGTCAGCCAGCCCTCGCTGGGATACTCGACCGAGCTGGAGGTGGTCGCCGTGCCGCCCGCTGCCAGATCTCCGCCGACAGCCTCGACCTCCGCGAACTGCATGCGGAAATTACCGAACTGATCTGTGCTCAGGTTGGTTCCCGTCACCTTCACGTAGCGCGCGCTGACCGTCGCGAACGGGAAGGTCTGTGCCGTGGCGCCGGGCCTCGCGTACCCGGTCCGGGTGCTGACCGTGGTCCAGTTCGTGCCGTCGGTGGAGGTCTGGATGGTGAAGTCGACCGGGAAGCCCTGACCGGCGTTGGCCCCGTCGCTGCGCGGGTAGAGGTCCACCCGGCTCACCGGCCGGGTCGAGCCCAGGTCCAGCCGCACCCACTCGGTGTGGTTGGTGGCGATACTGCCGGAACTGCTCCACCCCGCAGCGTTCGGCGCCGACGGCCGCTGCCCGTCGACCGCCGAGCGGATACCCCAGCCGTCGGCCTCGTACGAGCTGGAGGCGGTGGCGGCGGCACTTTCGGCCGGGGCGAGAGAGGTCGGCATGATCCGGGCGTTCCAGAAGTTCGCGCTGGCGCCGCCGGTGACCAGACCCACGTCGCCTGCGGTGAACGCCGCGTCGGTGACGGTCAGCACCGGTGCCTGCCCGGTCCCGGAGTACACCGTCAGTGCGTTCCCGCGCGCCACTACGCGCAGGCGGGTGCGCTGACCCGACACGTAGCCGGGCACGGACGCCGAGCCGATCGTTGTGCCGCTGCGGTAGACGAACACCTGGCCGTTGTCCCGCTGGGCGATCAGGTAGCCGGAGTCCAGGTCCGTGCCGTTGGCCGAACGCACCATAAGACCGGCCCAGTTGGTGCTCCCGCCGTACGAGTTCACTCCGGTGATCTGCAGGTCCACGCCGACCGAGACGTCGGTGTAGCCCCGGCCGCGCAGGTAGGAGACGTCCCCCCAGTTCGCCGACGCGTCGGACTGCGTGTACTGGGCGCCGCTGGTCGACCAGGTTCCCCGGGTGTGGGTCCAGAAGTGGTCGCCGCCGCTGAAGTCGTCCGTGAACGGCAGTGCCAGGTCACCGGAGGCCGCGGCCAGTTCGTCGAGGAGCTGCTTGTGCCGGCCCTCGACGTTCCACCCGGAGGTGTCGTACGCCGTCGGGTTGGTGATCACCGTCTCGGCCAGGGTGCGCGCCGCCTGCGGCTTGACCGCGGCCAGCTGCTGCAGCAGTTCGAAGTCCTGAAGGCCCGCGGTCTGAGCTTCGCTGCGGAGGCTGTCGTAGATGCCGTAGGCGGCCTTGTTCGGATAGACCAGCCAGTGGTCGCCGTTCTGCGAGGTGTTGAAGGTGTCGGCGGCCGGGTACGGCTCGCTGAAGCCGTCGTGCCAGTAGTTCCAGCCCCAGTGCAGGTAGCCGTCGCCGCCGATCTTCCAGGTCAGCCAGGGGAGGAGCCTGGTCCCGCTGAGGTAGTTGCTGGTGAAGCGGTTCATGTACGAGCCCTGCGGGAGGATGCAGCTGTACAGCCACAGGTCCTTCCCGCTGATCCGGTAGCTCTGATAGAGCGCGACGTTCGCGTCGTAGGTCGACGAGAGCGGGGTCTGCGTCGACAGATGAGCCGCGTCCCCGGTGAAGGTGGTCAGCTGCGCCTCGTTGGTACGCGGGTTCGGGAAGTACTGCTCGTAGAGGGTGTAGAGCCAGTTGGCAGCCGTGGCCTGCTGCGTGGTGGTGGGCTCGTCCAGGGCGCTCATGTAGAAGTTGTTCGTCCAGCCCTTGGCATCCAGGTGCGCCTTCAGCGCCGGGAAGAACTGGTTCAACCAGTTGTTGGTGTCCGGGCAGCCATTGGCCGGAGCGGAGTCGGGCCGGCAGAGCGCATGCTTGACCGCGCCGCTGACGCCGTTGGCCGGCACCAGGGTGTCGAGGTACGGACCGGAGGCGGGCGGCTCCAGCAGGGTCGGGGTGTAGAGGTACTGCATGGCCCCGGCACTGACGAAGAGGTTGACGAACCGGTCGAAGGTGGACCAGCCGAAGGTGAAGTGGCCCGCGGCGTCGACGGTGGTGTCCGGGATCAGCAGGGCCACCGCGTCGGCGTAGATCACGTTGTTCCGGTGCCGCGCCATGTTCGCCGCGATGTTGGCCTCGACGGTCCACCAGTTGGCGTCGTACATCTGCACGCCGTACTCGTTCGGGATCGACGCCTCGGTGCCCGCGTAGTCCCAGCCCGCCGAGGAGAACCAGTTGTTCATCTTGAACGTGGACTGCGAGGTCGGCGGGATCGTGGCGCTGTACACGGTCACCGACACCGGCACCGTGACGGCGCCCAGGCTGCTGTTCACCGTGGCGCTGCCGGTGTAGGCGCCCGGCGCCTGACCGGCCGGCACGTAGACCTGGTAGTAGGAGGCGTACGTGGTGTTCGCCGCCACCGACTGCGGACTGTTGTTCATCAGCGCGTCGTAGTAGGCGATCCCACCGTCGGGCGGGTTCTGGACGTTGCCGACCTTCTGGATGTTCGGGTGGTTGTACTCGTAGCGCGTGGTGATGTTCGCGGCGGGAATGACCGCGCCGCCGGGGCCGGTCAGCGCCCCGGAGGTGACGGACACCCCGGCCTGCGCCGAACCGGACCGCACCAGGATCTGCGCCCCCTCGTAGGCGTTGCGGGCCGCGTACAGCTCGATCCCGGTCGGCGCCCAGCCCGGCGGGGTGGTCGAGGTGAAGGGCCGGTCGGTGGCGTCCAGGATCCACACGGTCGGCCCGTCGGCAGCGCCGGCCTGAGGCGCGGCGAGGACGGCCAGCGGCACTGCGGACAGTGACAGTGCCAGGCACACCAGGAGACGCAGGGATCTGCGGCGACGCGTGCGCATGGAAACCCTCCGAACTCTGAGAAATGGCTTCGAAAGCCGAACAGGCCTTTCCTCTCAACCTGTTCGGGCCGCCCGCAATTGTTTTGCGGCGCGACTTTCGGTCGACGCGGGGCCTCGCCGTTCGGAGTCCTGGTGACGGCATGCGGGCAGCTCACGGCAATGACAGCGAGGTCGGGATGACACGAAGGGCAGCCGCTGGTCGCGCGATCGCATCGGGAATATGCGCACCCGGCCACCTAACGGCCAGCACGTCGCCCTTCGGTAAATGGAGTATTTCCAGAATTTACGATCCACAACCATGCGCACTTGAACGATATTTGACTGATCGTCACAGTCTGCATGACGGGAAGTGACACCGCGTCCATGCCGGGCGTCTCAGGTCAGGCGAGCCCCACACGGGCGGCGGCGGCGTCCCACGCGCGGATGTCTCCGGCGGGCTCGTAGCGCCGCAGGCGCTGGGTGCGGGCGACCAGGCGACGCATGGCGCCGCGGTCCTCGACCAGGCCGTGGGTGCGGGCCTGGACGAGGATGTTGCCGATGGCGGTGGCCTCGGCGGGGCCGGCGATGACGGGCAGGCCGGTGGCGTCGGCGGTGAGCCGGCACAGCAGGGCGTTGCGGCTGCCGCCGCCGACGAGATGCACGGCGCGGATCGCGCGGCCGGTCAAATGAGCTGCCTGAAACAGGGTGTGCCGGTGCGCCAGGGCCAGGCTCTCCAGGATGCAGCGGACGACGGCGCCCTGGTCCTCGGGCAGGTGCTGGCCGGTGCGGGCGCAGTGCTCGGCGAGGCGGGCCGGCAGGTCGCCGGGGGCGAGGAACTCGGGGGCGCCGGGGTCGACGAGCGCCGCGAACGGGCGGGCGGCGGCGGCGCGTTCGAGCAGCTCGGGCAGGTGGTGCCCCTCGCCACGGGCGCGCCAGGTGCGCTGGCTCTCGCTGAGCAGCCAGAGGCCCATGACGTTGCGCAGGTAGCGGACCGTGCCGTCGATACCGAGTTCGTTGGTGAAGTTGGCGGCGCGCGAGGCGTTGGTGAGGACGGGCGCGTCGAGTTCGAGGCCGGCGAGCGACCAGGTGCCGCAGGAGATGTAGGCGAAGTCCTCGGTGCCGGCGGGGACGGCGGCGACCGCGGAGGCGGTGTCGTGGGAGGCGACCGCGACTACGGGCGTATCGGGGCGCAGGCCGGTGGCGGCGGCGACGTGCGAAAGAACGGTGCCGGCGTGGTCGCCGGGGCGGCGCAGTGCGGGCAGGAGGGCAGGGTCCAGGTTGAGCGCGGCGAGGACCGGGGCGGACCAGGAGCCGGTGCGGGCGTCGTACAGGCCCGTGGTGGAGGCGTTGGTGACCTCTGCGCCGACGGTGCCGGTGAGCCAGTGGGTGATCAGGTCGGGCAGCAGGAGCAGGGTGCGGGCGCGGTCGAGGTGCTTCTCGGCGGCGAGCTGGAAGATCGTGTTGAACGGCAGATGCTGAAGGCCGGTGATCCGGTACAGCTCACGGGCCGGGAGGCGGCACCAGACGGCCTGGACGGCGGCGGCGCCGCGCGGGTCGCGGTAGTGGAACGGGTTGCCGAGGAGCGCTCCGTCGGCGTCGAGGAGCCCGTAGTCGACGGCCCAGCTGTCGATGCCGACGGAGGCGAGGTCCCAGCGCGCGGCGGCCTCGCGGAAGCCGTCCAGGACGCCTTGGTACAGGCCGAGGGCGTTCCAGTGCAACCCGTCCGGGAGTCGGACGGGAGTGTTGTCGAAGCGGTGGGTCTCGGTGAGGTCGAGGCGGTCACGGCCGACCCGGCCGACGAGCACCCGTCCGCTGGTGGCGCCGAGGTCCGCCGCGGCGAAGGCGGCCGGGGTGTGCGGGGTGCGGGGCGTCACGGCCGCCTCAGCGCAGGAAGGCCGCGGCAACGCCGGCGTCGACGGGGATGTGGAGGCCGGTGGTGTGGGTGAGGTCTCCGCCGGTGAGGGCGAAGACGGCGGCGGCGACGTGCTCGGGCAGCACCTCGCGCTTGAGGAGGGTGCGCTGGGCGTAGAACGCGCCGAGCTGCTCCTCCGCGATGCCGTAGGTGGCGGCGCGCTGGGCGCCCCAGCCGCCGGCGAAGATGCCCGAGCCGCGGACCACGCCGTCCGGGTTGACGCCGTTGACGCGGATTCCGTGTTCACCCAACTCGGCGGCGAGTAGCCGGACTTGGTGGGCCTGGTCGGCCTTGGTGGCGGAGTACGCGATGTTGTTGGGGCCGGCGAAGACGGCGTTCTTCGAGGCGATGTAGACGAGGTCGCCGCCCAGGCCCTGCCGGATCATGGTGCGGGCGGCCTCCCGGGAGACGAGGAAGGAGCCGCGGGCCATGATGGCGTGCTGCCGGTCCCAGTCATCGGCGGTGGTCTCCAGCAGCGGCTTGGAGATGGAGATGCCCGCGTTGTTGACCACCAGGTCGACACCGCCGAAGGCGAGGACCGCGGTGCGGAACGCCTCGGCGATCTGCTCCTCGGAGGTGACGTCGACGGTGACGGCCACGGCCCGGTCCGGGCCGCCGAGTTCGTCGGCCACAGCCCGGGCGGTGGCGGCGTTGACGTCGGCGACGACGACGCAGGCGCCCTCGGCGGCCAGGCGCTGCGCGATGGCCTTGCCGATGCCGGAGCCGGCGCCGGTGACCAGGGCGACGCGGGTGTCCAGCGGTGTGGGCGCGGGCATCCGCCGCAGCTTCGCCTCTTCCAGTGCCCAGTACTCGATGGCGAACTTCTCGCGCTCCTCGATCGGGGCGTAGCCGGAGACCGCCTCCGCGCCGCGCATCACGTTGATCGCATTGAGGTAGAACTCGCCGGCCACGCGGGCGGTCTGCTTGTCCCTGCCGAAGGAGAACATGCCGACGCCCGGGACGAGGACGATCGCCGGGTCGGCGCCGCGCATGGGGGGCGAGTCCGCGGTGGCGTACCGCTCGTAGTAGGCCCGGTAGCCGGCCCGATAGTCGGTGTGCAGCTCCCGCAGGCGGGCGATCGTCTCGTCCAGGGGCGCGGTGGCGGGCAGGTCGAGTACCAGCGGGGCGACCTTGGTGCGCAGGAAGTGGTCGGGGCAGGAGGTGCCGAGGGCGGCCAGGCGGGGATGCTCGGCGCGGGCGAGGAAGTCCAACACGGGCGCGGCGTCGGTGAAGTGGCCGACCTGCGGGAGGTCGGTGGAGGCCAGACCGCGGATGACGGGGGCGAGCGAGGCGGCGCGCCGGCGGCGTTCGGCCTCTGGCAGGGCTTGGTAGCCGTCGAGCTGTGGGCCGAACGGCTCGGCCTTGCCGTGGCGGGCCAGGAAGGCCTCAGCGGTGCGGATGATGTGCAGGGCGTTGGCCTCGCACTCCTCGCTGGTGGCGCCCCAGGCGGTGATGCCGTGACCGCCGAGGACGCAGCCGACGGCCTGCGGGTGGGTCCGATGGATCTCGGCGATGTCCAGGCCGAGTTGGAAGCCGGGACGGCGCCAGGGCAGCCACGGCACGGCGTCGCCGAAGCAGGCGGCGGTGAGCCTTTCGCCGTCGGCGGCGGTGGCGAGCGCGATGCCGGAGTCGGGGTGCAGGTGGTCGACGTGCGCGGCGTCGACCAGACCGTGCATGGCGGTGTCGATGGACGGAGCCGCGCCGCCCTTGCCGTGCAGGCAGTACTCGAACGCGGCGACCGTCTCGTCCTCCCGTTCCACGCCCGGGTAGGTGTCGGCGAGGGCGCGCAGGCGGTCCAGTCGCAGCACGGCCAGCCCCGCCTCGGCGAGGGTGCCGAGGTCGCCGCCGGAGCCCTTCACCCACATCAGGTCGACGGGCTGCCCGGTGACGGGGTCGGTGGCTGCGCCCTTGGCAGAGGTGTTGCCGCCGGCGTAGTTGGTGTTGCGCGGATCCGATCCGAGCCGGTGGGAGCGGGCGAGGAGGGCGGCGACGACGGGGTGCTGGGCCATGGCGGGAGCAGCTTCCTTGTCGGGTGGCGGTGGCGCTCTCGTAGGGGTGCGCGAGGAGGGTGCGGGCCGGCCCGTGGGTACGAGGTGGTGCGGCCGGCTCGCGTGGCGGACGGGTCAAGCCCCCCATCCGGCCGGGGCGCCGCCGACCCGCTCGGCGACGATCTTCTCGGCCCAGCCGCCGGCCCGGTAGGCCGCGACCGGGTTCGGGTCTCGCCCGGCCTCGGCGCGGACCTCGGCCAGCAGCGGACGGACGTCGGTGGCGTAGGCGTCCATCAGCACCTCGTTGGCGCCGAGTACGTCGCCCGCGTTCTGAGCGGCCGTCAGGGCCGGGCGGTCGACCAACAGGGCCTTGGCCGTGGCCTCCTGGACGTTCATCACCGAGCGGATGATCGCAGGGATCTTCGCCTCGATGTTGTGACACTGGTCGAGCATGAACGCGACGCCGGCCTCGGGGGCGAAGCCGCCGTTCCCGGTGACCTCGTGCAGGATCCGGAACAGCTGGAACGGATCGGCGGCGCCGACCATCAGGTCGTCGTCCGCGTAGAAGCGGGAGTTGAAGTCGAAGCCGCCGAGCTTCCCCTCGCGCAGCAGGAACGCGACGATGAACTCGATGTTGGTGCCGGGGGCGTGGTGGCCGGTGTCGACGACGACCGCGGCCCTGGGCCCGAGCCGCAGGCAGTGCGCGTACGCGGTGCCCCAGTCCGGGACGTCCGTGGTGTAGAATGCGGGCTCGAACAGCTTGTACTCCAGCAGGATCCGCTGGTCGTCGCCGAGCCGCCCGTACACCTCTGACAGGGCGTCGGACAGGCGTTGCTGACGGGCCGAAATGTCGTCCTGACCCGGGTAGTTGGTGCCGTCGGAGAACCACAGCTTGAGGTCGCGCGAGCCGGTGGCGTCCATGATGTCGACGCATTCCAGCAGGTGGTCGAGAGCCTTGCGGCGCACCCGCGGGTCCGGATGGGTGACGGAGCCGAGCTTGTAGTCCTCGTCCTGGAAGACGTTCGCGTTGATCGCCCCGATCTCCAGCCCGAGCTCGCGGGCGTGGGCGGACAGCGCGCCATAGTCCTCGACCCGGTCCCAGGGAATGTGCAGCGAGACCTTCGCGGCGACGCCGGTGGCGGCGTGCACCTGGGCCGCGTCGGCGAGCTTCTCGAACGGGTCGCGCGGCACGCCGGGTTGGGCGAAGACTTTGAAGCGGGTTCCCGAGTTCCCGTAGCCCCACGAGGGCGTCTCGATGCGCTGGGCCCGAAGGGCGTCCTTCACCGCGGATCGGTCGGCCACCGGAGTACCTCCCACGATCTGAATCGTTTCAGCCAGACGGTAGGTGGGACCGCGGGAAGCGTCAAGGCACCGGCGGGGAGCCGTTGGTGTGATGTCGTAACCTGACCTCCGGGTCGGCCGTCGGAGCCGGTGAAACCTTTCAATGGTGGGACATGGGCGGCGCGGCGAGCATCAAGGACGTGGCACGGGCGGCCGGTGTGTCGGTCGGCACGGTCTCCAACGTGATCAACCGGCCGGAGACGGTCGGCGAGGAGACCAGGGCCAGGGTCCGGGCCGCGATCGACCGGCTCGGCTACGTACGCAGCGAGTCGGCGCGCCAGCTGCGCTCCGGCAGCAGCCGGATCATCGGTCTGCTGGTCCTCGACCTGGGCAACCCGTTCTTCGTTTCCGTGGCGCGCGGGGCCGAACAGGCGGCGCGCGCGGCGGGCCTGGGCGTGATGGTCTGCAACAGCGCTCAGCGGCTCGCCGACGAGGCGGACTACCTCGCCCTCTTCGCGGAGCAGCGGGTGCGCGGGGTGCTGCTGACCCCGGCCGACGCGGAGGGGTCGGGAGCGGCGGCGCTCCGTCGCGGCGGCGTGCCCTTCGTGCTGGTGGACCGGCTCGCCCCGGGGCTGGAGGCCTGCTCGGTGTCGGTGGACGACGTCGGGGGCGGCGCCCTGGCGGCCGGGCACCTGCTGGCTTGCGGCCACCGACGGATCGCGTTCGCGGGCGGCCGCCACCGGCTGCAGCAGGTCGCCGACCGTCGCAGCGGCGCGCTGCAGGCGCTGGCCGGCCGCGACGCCGTCCTGCTGGACCTGGAGGTGGACGGGCTGGACGTGGCGGCGGGCCGCGACGCCGGCGCCCGCCTGCTGGGGATGCTGCCGAGACCGACCGCGGTGTTCTGCGCGAACGATCTGCTGGCCCTCGGGATGCTGCAGGCCGCGTTCGCCGCGGGCCTGCGGGTACCCGAGGACCTCGCGATCGTCGGCTACGACGACATCGAGTTCGCCGCGGCGGCCGCGGTGCCGCTGACCTCGGTGCGCCAGCCCGCGGAGGCGATGGGGCGGACGGCGGCCGAGATGCTCGCCGAGGAGACCGGCCTGGGCGGCGCGGCCCACCGGCACCGACACGTCGTGTTCGAGCCGGAGCTGGTGGTGCGGCGTTCGACGCTGGTCGTGCCGCTGCCCGGCTGAGCGTGGCGTTGCCGTGCCCGCGCGACTGCCGTCGGTGCGGCACCTGGACGGCGGGGCCGGGGCGACCAGGCCGGTCTCGTAGGCGAGGACGACGGCTTGCGCGCGTTCGCGCAGGCCGAGGTCGGCGAGGATGCGGACGACGTGGGCACGAGCATGCCGTGGAATCCCGCCGCCTCGGCCTCCGTCGCAGTCCGCACCATGTGGTGCACGGTGGGCAGGTCCACGACGCGCCATCTGCCGTTCCGAGAATCCTCCATCACTCGTCCGGACTCATCTCCAGTTCTCGGATCCCAGCGTCCCAGACCTCACCACGTGGCCGCCCGAAGCGGGGGGCGTTGCTCGGCCCTCGAGCCACGGCGTGCGCCGACAAACACGTGGGCACCACTGCCCAGCAGGTGGACCCCGTCCCCGGGGAATCAGGTGGACGGTGGCCGGCCCGGACCGGAGTCACTCCTTGCTCAGCCGCACCGTGTCTCCCGTCCGTCCGCCCCCGAGGACGTCGATACGTACGCCGGTCGCGGGGTCTGTGAAGCTCTGGCCGGGCGCGTACGCGGACAGGTCCAGCGCGGTACACCCGGTGGGCGGGGTCGTGGTCGGGTTCGCGTTCGTGATCCGCACCGGGCCTTCGCCGGTCAGGGCTGCGGAGTCGACCTTGTAGATGAGGACGCCGGTGGAGCAGGCGGCCGCGTCGTTGCCCTGGGCGCGGCGGGATTCCGCCACGTATGCCGTCGTCTCACCGGTCCGCAGCACGGCGATCTTGGTTCCGCCGGACCGTTCCACCGGGGTCAGCCGTACCGTTCGGCGACCGGACGCGGCGAGGCAGGCGACCTGGTCGTCGCGAGTCCAGCCGAGCTTCCAAGAGTGCCACCCGAGGTACTGCGGGGCGTGGCCGGCGATGTCGCCCATGACGTCCCAACCGCCCACGTACTGGTGGGTGGCGCCGGCGAACGAGTACAGGTCGGGCAGCCCGAAGGTATGGGCGGTCTCGTGGGCCGCGACCTTGTGGCCCCAACGCCACATGTCCTGCCCGAAGGTGACGGCCCATTTGAGGCGGGTGCCGTCGGCGGTGATGCCGGGCGTCGCCGGGTCGTACAGGTAGGTCGGTGAGAAGGGGATGGCGGTCGCCGTCCTGGCGGGGACGACGTAGACCATGTCGTAGCGGGAGAAGTCCGCGTAAGGGTCGGCGGCCGTGATCGCGTCGCGGAGGTACTTCTCGTGGGCCTCGAAGGTGAGACCGCGCGCGAAACCGTAGGAGGTGGAGTCGGCGGGCATCCGGATCCAGCGGTGCAGCGGGGTGTTGTCCAGTCGTAGACGGCCGTAGCTCGCGCGGCCCGTCCAGTCGGCGGCCGGTGCGAGGTGAGCGGCGTACGGTTCGGTGGATTCGGTGGCCGGGGCGTCGGGGAAGTCCACGTACAGCGTCAGGACGCGGCGCACTCCGGTGGCGGGCTGGAACCGGGTCCGGTCGGTGTCGTGGCCCTCGTCCGTCCAGCCGGTCCGACCGGGGAGCGCGCAGCCGGCGGCGGGGGGCGGCGAGCCGGGGGCAGCGGCCGCGGTGGGGGCGGACAGGCAGCAGAGGAGTGCGACGGACGCGGCCAGGGGCAGCAGGCGGCGGGGCGGGGTGGTCATGTCTCTCCTGTCGGAGGCGGGTTGAGGGGTACGGGGGGCCGGGGAGGCGGGCGGGGTCTACGCGCGGCCCGCTGCCAGGTCCATCAGGCGGGACAGCACGCGGCCGCCGGAGGCGGTGACGCCGTCGTGCTCCCATTCGTTGGTGATCCACACCCGGGTGGCGCCGACCTCGCGCACGGTGGTCAAGGAGAGCCCGGAGTCCACGTACATGTCGTCGTGGTAGACGAGTGCGGCGAGCGGGACCCGGTTGGCGGCGAGGCGGCGAGGGTCGTACAGCCGCGGCCAGTGGGGGCGTTCGGCGAGCAGATCGGCGGCGTCGACGAAGGGGCGCAGGCCCTTGATCTCGCGGAACATCCAGGGGTAGATCATTTCTCCGGTGAGCAGGAGGGGGTCGGCGTCCTCGGCGAACTCGGGGAACGTCGCCATGGCCCTGGACGCCGCCCAGCCACTCGGCCCGGCGCCCTGCCCGTACAGGGTCTCCTGCATGACGGCGAAGAGGGGGTTGTCGGTGAAGCCGGTCAGCGTCATCACCTGGTGCAGGAAGGTATCGGTCAACTTGCCTTCCTCGTCGAGGGATTCGTCGAGAATCCAGTGGATCCGCTCGAAGCCGTCGCCCATGCCGAGGCCGAGCCCGAGCGTGCGCAGGCGGTGGGGGGTGAGCCGGTCTCCGTCGGGCAGGCGCACATCGGCGGCGGCCAGGAGGCGGGCGATCTCGCGCAGCCTGGCGGCGTCATCGGGGTAGCGGGCGTAGAAGTCGAGGACGCGGTCCCGCACCCGGGGGTAGGTGCGGGCGTAGACCTCGTCGGCGGTAGCCGAGAGACCGGGCAGGCCGCCGGTCACGTAGCACGCCCGCAGGCCTTCGGGGGCCTGGCTGAGATAGGTGAGGGTGATGAAGCCGCCGTAACTCTGGCCGAGGGTCTCCCAGGGCTCGTTGCCGCACAGCTGTCGGCGGATGAGCTCGGCGTCCGCGACGATCGAGTCGGCACGGAAGTGGCCGAGATGGTCGGCCAGCCGGGCCGGTGAGGCGAAGCCGGAGGCCACCCGGGCGGTGACGGGGGTGGAGCGGCCCGTGCCGCGCTGATCGAGGAGGAGGACGCGATGCGTCTTGAGGGCTTGGGGCAGCCAGCCGGGTGAACCGGCAGACGGCCTGGGCGACTTGCCGCCTGGTCCGCCCTGCAGATAGAGCAGCCAGGGAAGTTGCCGACCTGCTTGGGGCGCATCGGTGACTTCCCGGGCGAAGATCTGGATGGTCGGGCCGTGCGGGGCCGCGTGGTCCAGGGGGACGGTGAAGACGTGGTCGACGGTCGCGTAGGCAGGGTTCATGGATCCCTTTCGCAGCCGCATGGCCGCACAGTGACGTGTGACATTGCGCGACAGCGTGGCGCGGCCAACGGGTGGCCGTGGAGCCCCCACTTACCCATAGCTCCGCGCTATGGAGGCGCGACAATTGTGGGTGCCATTTCACATAACTATGTTATCGGTCACATTGCAGCTTGCTCAGGCTGCCCGACTGTCCACGGAGTGACCACTCATGAACAAGCGCACTCTCCACGCAGTCGCCACCGCCCTGGCGGCGACCGTCGCACTCGGCATGGCCGGCTGTTCCAGCGGCGGCCACTCCGGCAGCAGTCAGCAGGACGGGGCGGCGAAGAACCCCGCACTCGCCAACGCGGGGTCCGCGGTCGGCGGCGCTCCGCAGAAGGGCGGCACGCTGACCGTCCTGTCGAACCAGGACTTCACCCACCTCGACCCGGCCCGCAACTGGGTGATCGGGGACATGGACTTCGGGACCCGGCTGCTCTACCGCACGCTGGTGACGTACAAGGCGGAACCGGGCGCGAAGGGCGGAGAGCTGGTCCCCGACCTCGCCGAGGACCTCGGCGTCCCCTCCAACGGCGCCACGACATGGACCTTCAAGCTCAAGAGGGGCCTCACGTACGAGGACGGCACCCCGATCACCGCCCAGGACGTCAAGTACAACGTGGAGCGCTCCTTCTCCCCCGACCTGCCCGGCGGCCCGGACTACGCCGCCCGCTACCTGGCCGGCGCCGAGGGCTACCGGGGCCCCGCCCAGGGGCAGCACCTGGACTCGGTCAAGACCCCCGACGACCACACGATCGTCTTCGAACTCCGCAAGCCCTTCGCAGAGTTCCCCCATGCCACCGTCCTGCCCACCTTCGCTCCGGTGCCCAGGGCCCAGGACAAGGGACCCCAGTACGACAGCCGCCCGTTCTCCTCGGGCCCCTACAAGATCGAGTCGTACGACCGGGACAAGCGGCTGGTGCTGGTCCGCAACCCGCATTGGGACCCGGCGACGGACACCGTACGCAAGGCGTACCCGGACAAGCTGGTCGTGGTGATGGGGCTGAGGGCCAACCAGATCGACGACCGGCTCATCGCCTCCGAGGGCGCGGACGCCTCCGCGGTGTCCTGGGGCAAGCTGCGCCCGGAGAGCACCCCCAAGGTCCTCACCAAGGCCGACGTCAGGGAGCGACTGCTCGCCGAGTCCACCAACTGCACCGAAATGGTGCAGATGCACACCGGCCGGGCCCCCTTCGACAACGTCAAGGTCCGGCAGGCCGTGCAGCACGCCCTGGACCGCGAGGCGATTCTGACCGCCTCCGGCGGCCCGGCCCTCAACGACCCGGCCACCGCTCTCATGCCCGGCTCGCTCTTCGGTGGCAAGCAGCCCGACACTCTGGGGATCCCGGCCACCGGTGACGTGGAGGGGGCGAAGCGGCTCCTGAAGGAGGCCGGCGAACCGGACGGGATCACCACCCGCATCACCGTCTCCAACGGCGACAAGGGAGTAGCGGAGGCCATACAGCAGTCCCTGGGCCGGGCCGGGATCAAGGTCACGATCGACGCCGTCGACCCGTCAGCCTTCTACGACACCATCGGCGACACCAAGAACCGCACGGACCTCGTCTACACCGGCTGGTGCCCCGACTATCCCTCCGGCTCCACCTTCCTGCCCTTCCTCTTCGACGGCCGCTACATCAAGGAGAAGGGGAACTCCGGCAATCACTCGCTCTTCCGCGACGAGGCGACGATGAAACGGATGGACGAGATCGCCGCCATGACCGACGCCGCGCAGGCCAACACGGCGTGGCGGCAGCTGGACGGGGAGATCCTCGCCAAGGCCCCGACCGCGCCCGCCGTCATCGAGCGCATGCCGCTGCTGCTCGGCACCAACATCGCCGGCGCCTTCGGCCACACGTCGTTCGGCGGCCAGCTCGACTACGCCACGATCGGGCTCAAGGACCCGGCGAAGAGCAGCACCTGACCCACCCCGCGCAGCACCCCCGGCTCCTCGGTTTCTTCTCGGAGCCGGGGGCGCTGCCGCATCCATGCGGCTCCTACGACTTCGTGATGCGTACGGTCTCGCCGTAGCCGTCGGCAGCGAGCACGTCGATCCGTACCCCGGCCGCCGAGTCGGTGAACGACTCTCCGGCCCAGAACGGAGCGTCGTCCAGCGGACGGCAGCCGCCGGCCGGTGTGGCGGACGGCTTGGCGTCCATGACCCTGACCGGCCCGTAGCCGGTCCGCACGGAGGTGTCGACCCGGTAGACCAGCGCACCGGTCGAGCAGGAGCCCGCGTCCGCCTGGACACCGCGCCTGGACTCGACGACGTACGCGGTCGTGGGTCCGGTGCGAATCACCGCCATCTTGGTACCGCTGCCGTACTCGACAGCCGTGAGGTACACGGTGTCGCTACCCCGCGCGGCCCGGCACACGACCTGACCGTCCCCGGTCCAACCGAGCTTCCAGGAGTGCCAGGCGAAGAACTGCGACCCCCGGCCGCCGATCAGGCCCATCACGTCCCAGCCACCGGTGAAGCGGTGGGCGTCGCTGCCCGCTTCGAAGGCGTACAAGTCGGGCAACCCGAAGGTGTGCGCCGTCTCGTGGGCGACCAGTTTGGCACCCCAGTGCCACATGTCCTGACCGAAGGTCACCGCCCACTTGACCTGGCGGCCGTCGGCCACCGCCCCCGCGCTGCCCGGCTCGTACACGTACGTGGGCGTGAAGGAGATCGCCGCCGCGTTGCGCGTCGGCACGACGTACACCATGTCGTAGCCGGAGAAGTCCACGTACGGATCGGCGGCCGCCACCGCGTCCTTGATGTACGCCTCGTGGGTCTCGTGGGTCAGGCCGCGCGCGAAGCCGTAGTCGGTGGAGGCGCGAGGCATGCGAACCCACTGCTGATGCTGGTCGATCGAGAGCCAGGTCCTGCCGTACGAGGCGTACCACAGCCAGTCAGCCCCTGGCGTGATCTGCGCGGAGTCCTCGCTCGGGGCCTCGGTGGCCCGCGCGTCAGGGAAGTCCACGAAGACCATGGCGACCCTGACCGTCCCGACGGGACGCCGGAACAGCGAGTAGTCCGTCTCATGCCCCTCGTCCATCCAGCCGGTGGTACCGCGCAGGGCGCAGGCCGACGGACTGTCAGCGGCGCCGGCGGGGGGCGCTCCCAGCAGGAAGAGCAGCAGTGCGGCGGCCAGGGCGGGCAACAACACCCCGCGCGATGTCGTCAGCCGATGGATGAGTCTCATGGGCGGCCAACCTCCACATTAATGATGTGTGACATTTCACATAAGCCTTACGGGATCCCACTCCTGTCCGAAAGCTGTCGCCGCTCCATAACATGCGCGGCATGGAACTGGAGGTACGGCACCTGCGGGTGGTGCGCGCGATCGCCGAGGCCGGCAGCCTTACCCGGGCCGCCGCCGCGCTGTCCATGACCCAGCCGGGCCTCAGCACGCAGTTGCGCCGCATCGAGTCGATGCTCGGCGGTGTCCTCTTCGACCGGCGGCGGGCCGGAGCCACGCCCACGGCCTTCGGTGAGCTGGTGCTGGCCCGGGCCCACGCCGTCCTGCCGGGCATCGACGCGCTCCTCGCCGACACCGCCCGCGCGGCCCGCCACTTGGCTTCCCCGAACCGCGTCCGCGTCGGATCGGTCGGCGCACCCCTGCTCGGCCACCTCATCCTGGCCGTACGGGAGTTGCTGCCCGAGGCCGAGGTGACATCACGGTGCCACTACTCCCCCGTCGCGCTCCTGGACGACCTCGCCGCCGGCCGCCTGGAGGCGGCGGTCCTCGGCGACCACCCCGAGCAGGTCCTGCCGCCGCGCGACGGGGTGATCCTCACCCCGCTGGTCACCGAACCGGTATTCGCCCTACTGCCCGCAACCCACCCGCGGGTGGGCCAGGAGACCGTGTCCCTGACCGAACTCGCCGATCACGACTGGGCGATGCCCCGGCCCGATGGCGACCGTACCCGCGAGTACTGGTCCTCCGTTTGCGCACTGACCGGCCGCCGCCCCTCCGCCCCCCACGAGGCCGAGGGGCGCCAGCTGATCGAACTGGTCCGTGCGGGCCTGGCCGTCAGCCTCTGCCAGGCCACCTTCTCGCAAACCCCCGGCGTCACCGTCCGCCCCCTCGCGGGAAACCCCCTCTGGTACCGCCACGTCCTGGCCTGGCACCGTGACGGCCCGCTGGCCGCTCACGGCGACGACATCCTGCGGACGGTGGCGGCCGGTTACCTGGACACATGTGCCGCCAGCCCTGTCTACGCGGACTGGCGCCGACGCCACCCGGGCGCGGCCCACCTCCCGCTTCCCTGACCCCGGCGCCCCGATCCTCGGCCCGCACTCTTCCCCTGGGCTTCAGGCGAGTTGGGGGAAGTCCCGGGGAAGGAATCGGAGGCCGTCGTACCCCTTCACCTCGCCGTAGCGGGTGCCGTTCATCCAGGCCTCACGCAAGCCTGCGATATCCCCTTGGGGCCGTCCGATCCCGTTCCAGAACGTAACACGAGATATCCGTCGTCGTGCAGGTCAGGAATGGATTGGAACCCCATCACCGCCTCCCCAAAACAGGTGCACCTCTGCAATTCCGGTGGGGCTTACCCACCCTCGCCAAGAGGGGGCTGAGGGGATAAGTTCGGGCCGTGTGGTGGTCTGACACACTCAGGTCAACCGACGGGACCTGTTACAGAGCGTTGCACCTCTCCCCCATCATCCAGCCGATGACGCCCAGCGGTTCCCACGCGGACCGCGACACGGTGCGGCCTTGGGCCCGGCCAAGACTTTCTGGGGGCAGCTTGCCGAGCAGGAACGCGGTCCGCCCGTGCCGCGCATCCAGTACGCGATCCAGCTCTCCAACCTCGCGGGCGGCAACGCGGGGCTCGTCACCGCGCCGCGGGCGAGGTCCCCGGTGCCGAACTGGTCGACCGCCGCTCCGCGGAGCTGTTCCCCGGCGCCGGGGAGCAGCAGGGCAGCACCGAGGCCGTGGACGGACTACTGCAGCGGCAACGACTGTTCGCGGTCAGCATCGGCACACAGACAGCAGGGCGCCTGGCGACCGGCACCAGTCGGGAGGGCCGGCCGTACCTGGGGGCCGCCGACATCGCGCAGTACGGCAAGAAGGCGTTCCTCGCGGGCTTCGGCTCGTCGACGGCCGGGAACGAGGAGACACGTCTCGTCATGGAGCCGGCGGTGCCGCCGGTGCGGTCGAAGGATCTGAACCGGTACCGGGAATCAGGCCGCGACGAGCTCCTGCTCGCGGTCCGGCGTCTTGACCTTGGGCTTCTTGTTCGGCAGCGAGAGCCGGAAGACCTTGTGCCACGCAGAGAACACCTGCTTGGGCAGCGGCCCGGTGACGTACTCCAGCTCGTACTTTTCGAACAGCGCGCGCACCTTCACCGCAACCTCGGCGTAGCGGTTGCTCGGCAGGTCCGGGAACAGGTGGTGCTCGATCTGGTGCGACAGGTTGCCGGTCATGAAGTGCATGGCCTTGCTGCCGCTGATGTTCGCCGAGCCCATCATCTGGCGCAGGTACCACTGACCGCGCGTCTCGCCCTTGATCGACCGGCGCTCGAAGACCTTCACGCCCTCGGGGAAGTGCCCGCACATGATCACTGAGTGGGTCCAGATGTTGCGGACCAGGTTCGCGGTGAACGTGGCGGCGAGCGTCGGGAGGAACGACGGGCCGGACAGCAGCGGGTGGATCACGTAGTCCTTGAGCACCTGCTTGCGGATCTTGCGGCCCACGGCCTTGGCCCGCGCGCGGAACTCCGGGTTCCTGCGGCGGCGCTTGTTCAGGTTCTTGCCGAGCTCCAGGTCGTACGCTGCGATGCCGTACTCGAAGAAGCAGGCGTTGAGGAAGTTCCACAGCGGCTGGCCGAGGTGGAACGGGTGCCACCTCTGGTCCTCGTCGACGCGCATGATGCCGTAGCCGAGGTCGTTGTCCTTGCCGATCACGTTGGTGTACGTGTGGTGCAGCTCGTTGTGCGAGTGCTTCCACTGCTCGGACGGCGAGACGTGGTCCCACTCCCAGGTGGTGGAGTGAATCTTCGGGTCCCGCATCCAGTCCCACTGGCCGTGCAGGATGTTGTGGCCGATCTCCATGTTGTCCATGATCTTCGCCACGGACAGACCGGCGGTGCCGAGCACCCACGCGGGCGGGAAGATCGAGAACAGCAGTACGCCCCTGCTGACCAGCTCGAGCTTGCGCTGCGCCGAGATGACCTTGCGGATGTAGGCGGCGTCCTCCTCGCCCCGGCTTGCGATCACCTCGTCGCGGATCGCGTCCAGCTCGCGGCCGAGCTCCTCGATCTGCTCCGCGGTCAGGTGGGCGGTGGGGTCGATGGCGGTCAAGGTGCTCCTACCGTTCGATGTCGCAGGGGCCCGCCGCGGCGGACACGCAGGTCTGGATGAGGACGCCCGGTTCGGCCTCGGTGATCTCGCCGGTGCGCAGGTCGCGGACGGCACCCGCCTTGAGCGGGCTGACGCAGCCGAAGCAGATGCCCATGCGGCACCCGGAGGGCATGAGCACGCCGGCCTCCTCGCCGACGTCCAGCAACGGCGTGGCACCGTCCGCGTCGACGGTCTTGCCGGTGGCGCTGAACGTGACCTCGCCGCCGTCGCCGGCGACGACGATGCTCGGGCGGAAGCGTTCGGTGTGCAGGCGCTCTTGTACGCCGTGCGCGGTCCAGTGCTCTTCGGCGGCGTCGAGCAGGCCCGCGGGCCCGCAAGCCCAGGTCTCGCGCTCGGCCCAGTCGGGCACGAGTTCGTCGAGACGGGCGATGTCGAGCATGCCGTCCGTGTCGGTGTGCACCTCGGTGAGCCGCAGCTTCTTGGCCGCGACCAGGTCGTGCAGTTCGTTGCGGAAGATCACGTCTTGCGGCTGTGGCGCGCTGTGGACCATGACGACGTCGTCGAGCTCGATGTCACGCAGCATGCCCATCACGGGCGTGATGCCGCTGCCGGCTGTCAGGTACAGCACCTTGGCGGGCTTGGCCTGCGGCAGCACGAAGTCACCGGTCGGCTGGTCGAGCTGGATCAGCGTGCCCGGATTCGCCCTGCGGACCAGGTGGTCGCTGACCTTGCCGTCCGGGATCGCCTTCACGGTGATCGTGACGCGGCCGTCCTGACGGTTTGTCGGTGAGGTGATGGAGTAGGCACGCCACAGGCGCACCCCGTCGACGTCGACCCCGATCCGAACGTACTGACCGGCCGTGTGGCCGCGCCAGCCCCGTCCCGGCCTGATCACGATGGTCGCGGCGTCCCCCGTCTCGGGGTGCACGGCCTCGATGCGCCCACGCAGGTCAGCACCCGCACGCAGCGGGCTGACCAGGTCGAGGTAGTCCGACGGCAGCAGCGGCGTCGTGATCATCTCCAGCAGTTTCCACGCCCTGCTGCGAAGGGCTGCACTCGTCATGACTCCAGCTTGCTGCGCCTCAAGGGGTAAAGTCCTGACCGCAGGACGTAAATCTGATCGGCTGGATTGTTCGTAGGGAACAAAATATGAGCCATGCACTTCGGAGGGCCGGTGAACTGGCCCTGGATGAGACGACGGTCACCGTACTTCGGGCCGCGTTGAAGACGACCGCCGACGAGGTCGTCCAGGCGATCATCGACGAGGTCCCTCCCTACGCCAACGCCCTTTCGGGCCGCATGGGCGCCACCATCCGCCGATCGGTCCGTACCGCCCTGGGGCACTACCTGGACCTCGCGAGCGGACACACCACAGGCGGCGACGCCGGTGACGCAGCCTACGAACTGGGCCGCGGCGAGGTGCGCGACGGCCGCTCGATGGACGCCCTGCTCAGCGCCTACCGCGTCGGCGCCCGCGTGGCCTGGCGATGCCTGGCAGCGGGTGCCGTACCCGTAGGTCTGCCTGCCGCCGATGTCGCCAAGTTCGCCGAGCTGACCTTCGCCTACATCGACGAGCTCTCCGCCGCGAGCGCCGCTGGTCACGCCGACGAACTGGCCGCCCGGGGCAGGGACCACGAGCGCCACCTGGAACACCTGGCCCGCGACCTCCTCGCCGGCGCGAGCCCGGACGTGCTGCTCGCCTCTGTCCAACGGGCCGGGTGGCAGCCTCCGGTTTCACTGACCGCGGTCCTGCTGCCCGCCGCCCAGGCCCGGCCCGCCTACCGCACGCTCGACCCGAGCACCCTCGTCCTCGATGATCTGCCGGACGCCACCGGTGTGCTGCTCGTCCCCGATGCCGACCGATCACATCTCTTGCGGCGGCTGACCGACCGCATCGCCGTGGTCGGCCCGGCCCGGCCATGGACTCGTGCGTCCGCCTCGTACGCACGAGCCGTACGCGCGCGCTCCCTCTCCTCTGATATTCGCGACACCGAGGACCACCTGCCCGAGCTGGTGCTGACCGCTGACGCGGACGCGTTCGCAGACCTGCGTGCCCGAGCCCTCGCACCGTTGCGGAACTTGCCTGTCGCGACCGCACGGCGGCTGGAGGATACGTTGCGGGCGTGGCTGCTGCACCAGGGCAGGCGGGACGAGGTGGCGGCGGCGTTGTTCGTCCATCCCCAGACAGTCCGGTACCGAATGTCGCAGCTGCGGGAGCTGTTTCCGGATCTCGCATCGCCACAGCGAGTCCTTGAACTGACGCTGGCGCTCGGTCTTCGAGTCAGCTGACGCGTACTTCGACCGTCCACGCCCGCATCCGCGAGCAGTCCAGCAATCGTGCCTCGCTCCCGGTGCCATCCGCTGCCCCATGCGGCCATGGTGAAGGGGGTTCACCGACCCCGTGAGGACACGGAGTTCGGAAGCTCCTGACCTCACGTTCCGTCATTCCATCCCCATCATCCCTCGCGCGCTGTTACGGCCGAAAGCCCCGAGGATCGCCGAGCGGCCGGTCGAGGACATCTTCACCGCCCTAGACGGGCAGACCGTCATCGTGCCCGGCACCGAGGCGGCCGCGCTGATCGTCCCGAGCCTGGCCGACTCCCTGGCGGCCGCCTTGACCAGCGCAAACTTCCGGCCGGGCGGATCGAAGAACTCCTGGAGGACCACCCTCTTGCGAAGGTCCTGACGTCCATGCCAGGAATAGGCGTCAGGACCGGAGCCCGCATCCTGATCGAGGTCGGTGACGGCAGCACCTTCCCGACCGCCGGCCACCTCGCCGCCGCCAGCACGGTCACGCGCGGCACCACCGGCTCGATCAGTGGGGGTACCGATGCCCGCAGGACCGGGGGTGCCGTCGGGAGCGGGGGCGGGTTCGGTCAGCTGGACGGGACAGTGAAGGAGATCCCTGATCCGGCGAGCCTCCTCGGGAACGTGCCTGAGTGGGGCGTGACCAGGGGTGGTAGGCATGGCGACGATCAGAGACCGACCGGCGGGTCGCGGACAGCGTGTGCGGGCGTGTCTCAGGGCGCGGATGGTTGGAGTGTAGGACGAGATCACCCGGTCGAGCACGGTGCGGCGATGCGGTCCGTGCGCGGGCTCCGTGTGGAATCCTGCAGCGTGCAGGGGGAGCATCCCGAGAAGTCCGCCAGGTGCCCACCACACCCGTGGCAGTGACTGACCGTCCTGGGCGTGGGGAACCGTCTCGCCCAAGTCCTCCAGCGCGGCAAGAACCGGCTCGGCGGCGGCTTCCCAGAGCCATTCCAGGATCCCGCGCAGCATCCGCTGGGCGGCGATGCGGTCGCTGCCCTGCGCTGTGGCGTTGGCCAGTGCCCAGTGGAACGTAAGGACCTGCTCCACGACGGTGTCCCGGGTGAGCGCGGGGAGCGGCACGGAGCTGATGCCGTGGCGAGTGAGAAGGAGTGCGTCGCTGCGGTGCCGGTTGACGTTGAACGTCACGACCGGTCCGTGTGCGGCTTCTTCGAGCAGTTCCTCGCGGCTCGGAGGCAGGGCGAAGTGGGCAAAGCCCTCGCAGGCGCGAATGCGCCCCCGTACCTGTTCGAACTCTGCCGCCATCCGACTGCGCTCCCTCCCCGCAGACCGGTGGTCGTTCGGGGCATCGCTGGCGGCCGTGACGGGGTCTTGATCCAGAACCCTCCGGAGGTCGGCGAACCGCTCAGCCAGCGCGGGATGCTGCTCACGCAGGTCGGTCAGGTCACTTCGGGTTTCCAGTGCTTGGGACAAGAGCACGGCCCGCCCGGCATCCGCCAACCGCAGTGCCCGGGTGGCTCGTTCCTCACACGCGTCAGCTGTCCGACTATCAGGAACAGCGCGGCCGGCGTGCCCGGGCCCTGCTGCCCGTACCCGCCGAGGTCTGGAGCGCCCTCGCCGAGCATGCCGCAGCCGGTCGAACTGGCGACCCCGGCGCGCGCGGCGCACTCCCGGGGCCTGCTCCGCCACGCGCGCCTCCTCCACCGTCGTGGCGCGGCGGCCGGGGACCTCCGCGCCCTGCGGCAGGGAGCCGGCCTGTTGAAGGAGAGCAGGTGCAACTCTGCAATTCGGCAGGGCTTACGCACCCTCGCCACGAGGGGGCTGAGGGGATGGGTTCGGGCCGTGTGGTGGTCAGACACATCCGGGTGGGGGTGATTGTGATGGCGGGCCACATATGCGGTTGACCTGGGGACTTCTACGTTGTGGCGACACCGATCGTCCCCGCAGACCCCCTGGAAGTGGTGTTCATGGCCTCCCCCGAGACCGCTCCCCCGACCGCCGGAGCCGCCAGTCTCATCGGGACCACCATCGAGTGGTACGACAACTCATCCGACCAGACCTACGACCTGCGGTTTCTCGCCATTCATGGCGCCTGAACCAGCACCAAACCAGCACGGGACCCGGAGCGACCTCCTCCTGTTGGGCCCAGGGCCAAAATGGGCACCTTTGCCCAGTCCAGTGGCCACGAGGATTTCGTTACGCTCTGTGCGACGCGACCGGATTGCGGTGTCCGTCGCCCCAAACACCAACTACCACTATCCGCCAGCTGGCAATGGCCTGATCCCAGTACCCGCTCAGCCCGCCATGTCCAGCTTGGAGGCCTCCGTGACCGTGGTGTCGTCGTTGTACGAGACCCACACCCCGCCCGTCAGCGTGCAGCCCGGCCCGATCTCCGGGTACTCCACCGCCTCCGACAGCAGTACCTCCGCGCGGGTGTTGCAGCAGTCCGCCTGGATCTCACCGGCGTTCCAGTACTTGAAGCTGGTCCGCTGGTAGCCGGTGCGGTTCTCGATGGCGAGGGGAGTGCGAAGACCGCGGCCCCCCATCGGCAGGACCTGCGGAACTGTCCCTGGCTGGTCGGCTGCGTGGACGGTGGCAGGCAGGGACAGGGCGAGGGCAGCGGCCGCCACGACGGCCTGGATCATGATCATCATGGTGCCGGCTGTATCCGTCTCCGGCCGGTCAAGAACAGGACTCCAGGCCCGGGTTCACCCGCCCGGGAAGCCTGATTCACCGGCGGAACGCCACTGCAGCCCAGCTCTTGTTCAGTCCGTGACGTGGCGGGCGTAGCGTTCGTAGGCGGACTGGCGGGTGCGTCCCAGGGCTGTGCCGACCGCCTCCCAGGACACCAGAGCGGTGCGGGCGGTGCGGCCGGTGTCGAGTGCGAGGGGAAGGGTGGCACGGATGTGCCGGCCGACGCCTTGGCACGCCTTGTCGGCCCAGCACTTCAGTCCCGCCACGGCGAGCGCGTCGACGATCCCGTGGTTTCGGGCGGCCGTCAGGTCATGGATGCAGTCGTCGCCACCGCGTACCGATCTCGCGTTGCCGGATGGCGAGCTGCACAGTCATCGGCCGGGATCGCGGTCGTCGCCGGGCTCAGGGCGGCCGGATGCCGACGCGGTTTCGGCACCCGTTTCGATGGCGGCGCCGGCATGGACGATCTCTCCGGACTCGACTGCGCCCTTCAGCCGATCTCATGCACACGTGGCTACTATTCGCCCCCCGCGATGCGCTGGGCGAATGCATCCATGTACACCCGGTGTTCCACGCCGATCAAGGGCTTCGGGATTTCTCGCAGTGGCGAGAGATCGACCTCTTCGAGTTTCCCGCATCCGTCGAGATCCGACAGTGCATGGAGTAGGGCCTCCAAAGCCACCCGGGAATCTTCATGCGGAGCCAGCATGGCCATCAGGTCCCCCACCACTCTGGCTTGGGTGCCGGAGAGTAGGTGCACGAAGTCCTGAACGCGATCACTCGCCTCGGTGCGCACCGCTTCTTCGGGACTCAGAAGGTCCCGAAGGAAGTTGAAGTAATACCTGCTTTCCATACGTCCCACTTTCTGAATCATTGGCTATACGGTACCGGAAGATGACTGGGCCACGGAATGTGCGTATCATTCACCGCGGTCTCGTTAAAGCTCCCACTATTTGGGTTACCAATTCCCCTGTGATAGAGCTGGCCCGCCTCGTCCTGGAACTGGTTCCCGATCTGGATGCGGTAGATGGGGCCGCTGCTGGCGTTGGGGCCGGCGTGCGGGCCCAGGTCGGGCCCGTGGACGCGCATACGCACCGTTTTACCCGTGACATCGTCCGTCCACTTCCACTTGATCCCGTGCTCGACACCACCCGGGATCGGCCTCCACGGCTCCTCCACGGCGTCCTTCGGAATGATGCTCAGCGGGTCCGTATCTCCACGTAGGTCCCAGCCTCCATCCTTGATCCGGGGCGGACAGGGACTGAGCCCGAGTGGGTCGCTCCACGTGTATGGGTTGTGCACGTACGTGCTCGGGTTGTCAGCCGGGCCCAGGCCGAGGGGGTCCTGGCTGAGGTAGCGGGCCGATTCGGGGTCGTAGTAGCGGAAGTAGTTGTAGTGGAGGCCCGATTCGGAGTCAAAGTGCTGGCCCGGGAAGCGGAGCGGTGTGTACGCCGTGGCATCGCTGTTCCACGTCGTCGTGCCCCAGAGGGTGGTGCGCGTTCGCCAAGCGAGCTCGCCTGACTCGTCTACGAGTTCCGTCGGCGTGCCGATCAGGTCGGTGACGATGACGAAGAAGCGTTCATCATCTGTGTCCGTCCGGCGTTCGGTCTGGGACAGGGGGCGCAAGCCCGCGTGGTCCCAGGTCAGGACGACGGTCGCGGTCGTCTGCTCGCAGAGGGTCGTGCCGTCCCAGGTGAAGTGGACCGTTTCGGAAAGAGACTGCTTGGAGATTCGGCGACCCAGGGGATCGTACGTGTACCGCCACACCGTGCAGTCCGGTGTGGTCACTGCTGTGAGGCGGTCCTCCGCATCCCACTCGTAGCGCCAGGTGTCCGGCTTCCGGGACAGCCGGGTCTTCTGTCGCAAGACGACCCGGCCTTGGCCGTCGTGTTCGTAGCGAACGGCACCTGCACCGACGATGCGAGTGCCCTCGTACGTTCGGGCACCCGTCGCAGAATGCGATGGGTGGGTCGCCGGCCACGAGGCTTCCGTCTGGTTTCCGGCGTCGTCGTACGCATACCGCTCGGTCCATCCCCGCGCTTGAACGGCTGTGATGCGGCCAGCCGAGTCCACGTCGAAGCTGCGGTCACCGGACAGTGCGTCGCTGATTCCGCGGATGCCTCCGCCCACGCCGTAAGAGTAGTCACGGTGCTGAAGGTTTCGGCCCTCGAATGTGACGGTCTGAGACTTCAGCCGGCTCATCTCGTCGAACGAAGATGTCAATGTCACGAGGTCCGAAACGGTGCGCTCCACCTCCCGGCCCAGGGAGTCGAAGGAGAAGGAGATGTCGCGCCCGGACGTGGTGAGCTTCGTCCTGCGGCCCGCGACGTCGTACGACCATTCGCTGACCGCACCGCTGGGTGTCGTCCTCCCCACCCGGCGGCCCAGCTCGTCATACCTGTACGTCAGTGTCCGGTCGTTGACCGTCTCGGACTGTAGGCGGCCGTAGCGGTCTCGCACACGTTCCAGTACGGCGTCCGGACCGGCGGCCACGGCGAGTTCGTCGAAGATGTCGTATTCGAAAGTCGTGGCCCCGTGGTCTTCGACCTCTTTGCGGACCACCTGGCCGAGTACGTTGTGTGTGAAGTCGATGCGCTGGCCCAGGCCGTTCGCCCGGGAGACCATGCGGCCCGAAGGGTCGTAGTCGTAACTCAGTGTCCGGCCGTCGAAGTCCGTCTCCGTGACCAGATGGCCTGCCGCGTCGTAGATGTAGTCCCAGGTGAGGCCCTGGGGGTTGGTCACGCGCGTGAGCCGAAGGTTGGTGTCGTAGGAAAACTCGTGACGAGTGCCGTCCGGGGCCGTGCGGGCCGTGAGCAGGTCGAAGTCCGCATATGCGAACTGAGTCGTGCCACCGATCGCGTCGGTGTGGCTGAGGCAGTTGCCCTCACCGTCGTAGGTCCAGGACTCCGCGGTGCCGTCGGGTTCGGTGCGGCGCGACGGCCGGCCCTCGACCGTCCACTCGATTCGCGTCTGGGCGCCGAGGGCGTCGGTGACTCGGATCTTCCGGCCGAAGGCATCGTGCTCGCAGTGGGTCGTGGCACCTGACGGATCGGCGACCTGGATGGGCAGGCCCCGTGAGTCCAAGACGAGTCGGGTGGTCGCCCCGAGCGGGTCGGTCACCGTTTTGAGGTGGCCACCTGCGTCATACGCGAACTGCGTGGTTGCCCCCGAGGGGTCGGTGACCGATGTGCGGTTTCCGCGCTCGTCGAAAGTCTGACGCGTGACGTTCCCGTCGGTGCCGACGATACGTATCGGCATCCCGTTGTCGTCGTACTCGGCCCGCGCCTGCCGTCCGTCCGGACGCTCCAGCACTGTCATACGGCCGTGCTCGTCATACGCGAAGCGGCTGACGTGGCCCAGCGGATCCGTCCGTGACAGCAGTCGGTTGTGACGGTCGTGCTCGAAGCGGGTAACGGCCCCGAGCGCGTCGATCTCGGCCACGACTTGGGAACGCTCGTTGACCATGAAGCGCTTGGTGTGGCCGAGACCGTCGGTGAGGGACGTCGTGAGCAGCCCGGTTCGCGGGTCGGCGTCGCCCCAGGTGAACCTGGACTCGATGTGGCCGTTGGTGCCGGACTGGTAGGTGCAGCGGTCCTGGTCGTCGTAGACGTAGTCGTAGTGGCTGCCGTTGGTGTCGGTCCACGAGGTGATGCGACCGTGTGCGTCGCAGTCGAAGCGCAGCGGGCGGCCGGAGGAATTGGTGACCTCCGTCAGGTGGCCATCGGTGTAGCCGTAGCGGAGGATCTCCTGGTCGGAGCCGTCCCCCGCTGCTCCCGCGAGGTGGAGGGCCGTCACACGGCCTTCGCTCGTGGTCAGCTTCAGGTGGTAGCCACCATGGTGGACGATCGAGGTCGGGGCGCCCGCCTCGTCGTGTTCGAACCTGATCCAGCGACCGTTGCGGTCATCGATCTGCGCCAGGAGCGCGATGTCGTCGCCGTGGTCGACGAAGTGCCGGACCTCGCCGCTGTCGGGATCGGTGAGGGTATAGCCGTCCGCGACCCGGTCCAATGGCCACCGTCGGCCGTGCGTGGGCATGACCGGTACGCCGGGCGCCGGGTGAGGGTACGCCAACAGGCTGCCCTCGTCACAGCTGAAGAGCACGCCTTCGGCATCGATCTCAAGCCGCTGGTCGACTGTGCTCGACCAAGCCGGACCGAACCAGCGTCCCGACCGGTGCGAGGAGTCGAACGTACGCCGAAACGAGAGGGGAAGTGATCCGGGAAGGGCGATGTCCGTCTGCGGCAGCAGCATCCGGCCGGTCGCCATGTCCACCGGGTCGCCGTCGCAGACATTTTCGCGACAACGGTTGCTGTTGTGGTTCGGGTCCTTCTCGTGGTCCCCTCGGGCGCCTCGCCCCTTGCCGCTCGGCACGTCGTCGAGGTGCTTGGCGGCCGTGCCCAGCTTCTTGAGGGAGCCGAGCCCCTTGGAACCGATCAGATCGGGGATGAGCTTGCCGATACCTTCCGAGGGGTCCTTCATGAACTCGTCGAGCATCTGCTTGCCCGCGCCCCACGGGTCATTGGCCATGGTGACCAGGCCCGCAGCCGTCGAGTTCAGGTTCGTGAGGTACTCGGCGGGATGGGTCAGGTTGTAGGGATCCATCGGGTTGAGCGCACGGGCGAAAGCGACAGTGCCCGAGACGCCCTTGACGACACCTCCGACCAGGTGGGTGGAAGCAAGGTCGAGGTAGTCCAGGCCGTCGCCGATCTGCTGGGCGTACGAGGGCTTGGGCGGGGCGGCGTCGCGGGCGGCACGGACCGCCGTGCGGGTCGTCTCGGCGACCTCGTTGCGCTGTTTGCGGGCCGTGTCGAGTTTGTCTTGGGCGGCGCTCGCGAGGGCCTTGCCGGGGTCGACGAAGTCCTTGGCGTCGACGGGCCTCGGCGGCAGGGGATCCTTCTTCGCCTTCACCGCGTCCCGGTAGGTGTCAACCTGCTTGTTGTGCGCGGCGCGGGCGTCGGTGGAGACCTTCTGCGCGTGTTGGTAGTCCGCCAGTGCCTCCGCGGCCTGGCCCTGAGCCCATTCGACGGTCTCGGCGAAACGGCCCATGGCGTCGGCGGCCTTGCCGAAGGCCTCGGCCGCCTTGAACCAGCGGGGCGGCTCCTTGGCCACCGCCTTCTGGAAGGCATCCGCGGCCTTGCCCTTGAGACCGTCGGGCTCACCGATGCCCTTGAGTCCGTTGCCGACCTGGTCGAAGGAGGCCTTGAAGTCGTTCAGGTGCGAGACCTGGGCGCGGATCTTGGAGACGCTGCCGTAGACCAGCTTCTTCGGGTCCTCGGTCTGGCCGAGCTCCATCTCCGCGACCTCCGCGCCGAGCACATTGGCGGCGGAGCGGGACTTGTCGCGAATCCAGTCCCCGGCCTCGTCGAGGCCTACGTCCTCCGCGAAGTCGGCCGTCTTGTCGCCGGCCCACTCGATGGCGTCGCCGACCTTCCCGACCGCGTGCTCGACCTTGTCCTCGATCGAGTCCGGTATGAAGTCGCCCAGGCCCATCAGTTGCCGCCCCCGTTGCCCTTCGTCTGTTCCAGCAGGTCCTTCAGCGACCCGATCCTGCCCGTTGAGGTCACCGTGTCCTTCGTGTCCGACCAGGTCTTCTTGATGTCCTCAGCGCCCTTCTCGAAGGACGCTTGGCTGTAGTCCGGCTTGTAGGCGTCCGCGCTGAATATGTCGCCCCAGCTCTTCTGTTCGATCTCGCCCTCGGTCGCGTGCGGGTTGCCGTAGCCGGCGTTCACGGCCACCTTGAACGCGCCGCCGATGTACTGCTCCTCCTCCCACACCGTGCCTGCGGCGATGCCCAGGTTCCCGGCGAGAGTGGAGGCGTCCTGGATCAGGGACCGCACGCCCCACTCCCACCGCTCGCAGAAGTCCTCGAAATCGGTGGCCAGCCCGGCGTGCCCGGCTTCCATCCCCGTCATCGACAGGTCGCTGAGACCCTCGCCCTGCGAGGCGCCCACGGCGTCCGAGGACTCGCGCAGCTCCGATATCGCGGCGCGCAGACCATCCCGGATGTTCTTGACTGCGGCCGGAGAGACCTCAAGGTCTCCGTCACCCGCCATCAGGCCACCCCCGCCGACTCGGACTCGACGTCCACCGCACAGGAGTCGGGAACGATCCCGGCGACGGGCGGGAACAGCATCGAGCCGTCCGCATCGGCCACGTTCACCGCCACCCCGGCCGGCCCCTCGACCTGCGGGACGACCGCATCCACCAGACGCGCACCCAAGATCGCCAGATACGGCCACTCCCGGCCCGATTCCCCACGCGCCTCGGCAAACCGGGCCAAGGCTTCCTCGTCTGTGAACGCGTAGAACCAGCGGATCCCACCCGAGAGTGCGGACATCAACCCGCCCTCGCCGTCCGGGGAAGGCACAAGCAGTGCAGCCCGGCGGAACTCACCCAGCAAACGCCCAGGATCACCGGCGCCCGAGCGGTATGCGGCTATTTCTGCAGTCAGTCCCATGGCTTTTGACCCCCTCCAAAGTCATCGATGTCCGAGGGGGAACAGTACCTTGATCATTAAATCGGCCGATAAGGGGTCAGAGGCGTGCGCGACTACGCAGATCAGAACCGATTCTGCCCCTCGTCCAGTGCGGGCCGGCTGAGTGCGATGTCCGGACCGTCCGGGCCGCCGCCCAGGCCTACACCATGGTCAGGAGATGATCCGTGGGGCCGTAGTCGATCTTCCAGTCGGCATGGGCCCCGCAGAAGCCGTCCTTGGTACACCTCAAGCCCACGGTCACCCAACGGACCGAACCGTCGTCGCCGAGCGAGAACGCGATCGCGGCCTCGAACTTTCCTCACTCCCGCATGGGCAGCCGGCCGCACCATGCTCGTCGTCCTCCCAGGACTCCTCGTTCCAGTACTCCTCGCTGTCCGCGATAAACGCGCGTCGTGGAGGAGGCTGCGGGCGAACTGCTGCAACGACAAAGCCTGACACCGCGGACATCGAACTGCGTCGGCCCGAGCCCGCGTGCGAAACGTGACCACACCCGCGTCCCGCGAGATCGACTCCACCACCACACCCGACAGCTGCAGGCCGTCGGCGGCTCGGAGCAGGGCCTGGAGCACGCGCTGTCTCTTGTGCAGCGCATCGAACGCGCGGATTACGCTTTCGACCAGCGCCTCGTACTGCTGAAGGGCAATCCCCAGGCGCGGCCCGCCGACCATCTCGACCTCTTGGCAGACCACGCTCCGGTCGGGTTCTCCGAGCGCATGGACGCGGTCACTCGCTTCCTCAAAGAGGGCACTCCGCTGGAACGTCCAGTCACCCCCGAGCTGTAGCCCTTTCACGCCCGCACATGGCTTCCGTGACAGTCGGCGGTGCCGCTTCCCGCGAGCCGGCCCCCTCCCCACCGGCTCCCTAACGGGTCGAGAGGCGGCGTCCGGACAGTAGACCCGGGACCGACTGACCATCACTGTCACCTGGTGCACCCGTCGGTCGCCTTCAAGAAGCGAGACCGCAAACCCAATCCGTACCGAATGCCGGAGTTCGACGCTGCGTAACCAGCACCGAACCAGCACGGGAGTCAGCACCGGCCCTCCAAATCGGGCGGAATTCTGCAAATCCTGCGCTACGCGGAGGGGGTTACTCCGTAGGTGGAAATGAGCCAGCGGCAGGCGTGTGGTGATGCGGCACACAAGATGAGCTGCGATTGTGATGGTCTGTCACATATGCCGCCGACTTGGGGACTTCTACGTTGTGGCCACACCCGACGTCCCCGCAGACACCTTGGAAGTGGTGCACATGGTCTCCCCCGCAGCGAGCAGAACGAGCCCGTCCGGCATACGCAGGATCGTCGCCGCCAGCCTCATCGGGACCACCATCGAGTGGTACGACAACTCATCCGATCAGAGCTACCACCTGCGGCTTCTCGGCGAGCACGCCGCCTGAACCAGCACCGAACCAGCACGGGATCGGAAGTGGGCCGCTCCTCCCTCGCCCCGACACCTGCAAAAGGCATCTCCATCAAGGACATCATCAACGCCATCTCCGTCACTCTCTGTACAGCGCAAACTGGAGAGTCCCTGCGGCCACCTGGTCCCGATACCGCACACAGCGCCGGAACCAATGTGACCCCACCAGGTGCGAATACCCCGACGCATGATGCGTACTTGTGTCCACGGGCTGACGCCCATGGTGCGCGGCGTCTGATGCAACGAACAGGGCGAGGAGGTCGACGGCTTCCTCCCAGCGGAAGCGGTCAGCGCCGCGGCTGGACTTGGGGCGAGGCTCGTAGTTCCCGACCAGGATGCCCATCTCGCGGAGCTCGGCAACGGCTGCGCTGGTACGCGCGATGGGCGGCCAGGGAGGTATTCGCGTAGGGCAGGGCGGCGGCGGGGATGTCCGTGCCCGGGGCGTGCCTGAGAATGCCGAGGGCTAGATTGTCCGCGAAGTCGGCCGCCCACTTGGAGGTCGCAGCAGAGACCGAACATGCCTCCAACCTGCAGAAATGACGGGCTCACAGAAGATCAATTCACGACCAGTGCATACGCCACTGCCTCAACTGGCGTTGTTGGTCGCGGTACCCCAGACGACCCTGGAGCGGCGGGCCCCTTCGCCCAGTCAGGAGTCTCGGAACCTCAATGCTCCGACAGCTGACCGGATCCGGGCGCCCTGCGCAGCGGCGCGGACTCAGGCCACTGGGGCCTGCCGGGGAGGAGGGGGCAGTTGGGCGCGCAGGCGGATGGTGAGGGTACGGCCGAGCTTCTGGGTGAGCGGGCTCGGTTCGTTGATGTCAAGTTGCTGGGCGAGGTCCGCGGCGTAGAGGCGCACGGCGGCCTCCAGCAGTCGCGCGTAGGTGTCGGTGGCCGCTCTGGTGCGGTGGCGTGCGGTGGCGGCGAGCACGACGGCCAGCGGCGCCGCGGGCCACCACCAGAGGACGAGGAGCGCGTAGAACGCGGACCAAGCGCCGAGCGAGGCGGCGCGGGACAGGGTCGTGCGAGCAGCGGTCAGCTCGCCCCGGACGGTGTCTGGCAGAACGAGCCACAGGTGTGGCCAGACGGTGGCCAGGTCCAGGTGGAAGTCACGTTCCAGCCGGAGCGTCGCAGCGTGGATCCGGTCGCCGCTCCAAGTGGGACGGTCGGGGCGTTCGACCGCGATCCGGTCCCGGGTCCGCGCCGCCCGGTGTCGGACCCGGGGATCGGGCCGGTGGGCGGGGTCGGGGGCCATCGCCCGTCTGCGTTCGGTCCACCAAGTGGTGTGCGCGGTGTCCCAGCGCCGCCGGCGGCGGCGGACCAGGCGGTCGGCGAGGCCCCCGAAGGGGCGCGGCCACCCGCGCCACCCGGCGGCCAGCACGCGCCGCTCGATCAGCGCGCCGAGCGCCTGCGCCACCACGCCGATTGCGGCGGCGCCGACCAGGACCGCGGCCAGCAGCGCCAGTTGTCCGCCGGTGGTGGTGACGGCGGGCGCCTTGGCGTAGGCGGTGATCCCGCTGGTGAGACGTCCCACGTCGAGTGCGTGCGCGTGGCCGAGACCGACGGCCGTGGCGGCGATCGCCAGGAACAGCGCTCCGGGCAGCACCAGCAGGGAGATCCACCGCTCGGCGAGCTTCTTGCCGAGCTCGTCCAGCAGCCCGCCCATCAGTCGAGTGCTTCGCGGGGCAGTTCCCGACCGCTGACCGAGCAGCGAGCGGGGAACTCCGTGATCTCGTCCTCGTCCCGCCCGTTGCACACGCGCAGCGGGCACCGGTACACGATCTCGAGGCTCTCCACCCCTGCCGCATCGACACCCCGGAAGTCGCTCTGTCCGTACACCCCGAGTGCGTCGCCAGCGACCTGCAAGGCGGAGTGCACGTCGTCGAGCAGCGCGGCCAGGTCCGGTCCGCCCTGCGCCGGACCCGTCCGGATGACGGCTTCCAACCGGGGCAACGGGCCCGAGGGATCGGCGCCGAGGGTGCCGCGGAGCTCGGCGAGATTCCCGCAGACGTAGGCCAGTCCGGCAGCGGTCCGCGCGGCGGCGGTTCCCGATGTGATCAAGCTGGATCCCTCCTAGTGAGGTACGGGCGACGGCACGCAGGACACGGCATCCACCGACTGCGGTCCTCGGCATGTCGGCTGCAATCGCCTCGCACCATATCCGCCGGAAGCGCTCGCGGTGCCGACAATCGGGTGACTAACCTCGGGCTGAACGCTTCTGACGTGGCGTCTGCAGAGACGCGAAGGAGGCCTGAATGAAGGACGACCAGTGGCAGCACGCGGTGGCGGCCCGGCTGGAAAGCGTGGATGCCACGGGGAATCCAGCAGCGGTCCTCGATCCACAGGCCGTGGTGGAGGCGCACCAGCTCGCTCGCCTGATGCAAGACAGCGGCGTTGATCTCGAATCCTGCTACCTCCTGGGGTGGCTGCACTGGTACCGCTACGGCGCCCTGCCCGAGGGCCAGGGGCAGAACGACCTGTTCCTCGCGATCACGATGTTCACCCGCTGCTTTGCCGGTGGCGTCGACGTCGAGGCCCTGCCCGCGCCACTGACGCCCACCTTCATCGAGCACACGTTCGACAATGCCGTGTCCGTCCTGAACCGTGCGACGGCCACCGCTGACCCCCATCTGGTCGCCACGGCGGTCGAGATGTGGCAGCGGATCGTGAACGCCGCCCCCGCCAAGCACCCCTTGCGGGCTGCCGCGCTGACCAATCTTGAGAATGCCCTGCAGCTCCGGTTCACGCACACCGGCAACACGGCCGATCTCAACGCAGCGATCCGGGCGGGCCGGGAAGGGGTGGCTGCCACCCTCGCCGACGACTCCAGGCGCGGCAGCCGCCTGTCCAATCTGGGGGTCGCACTCTGGACACGCTTCGAACGGACCGGGGCGACGGCCGACCTCGACGAGGCGATCCGGTTAGGCCGCGAGGCCACGGTCCTCAACCCGCCCGGCCATCCCGACCGGGCCGGCAGCCTGACCAACCTCAGTATTACCTTGCGGGTTCGTTTCGAGCGGACCGGAGACCGGTCCGCCCTTGACGAGGCGATCCTGGCAAGCCACGAGGCAGTCACCCTCACTGCCACCGGCCACCCGAGCCGACCCGCACGCTCGAACAACCTCGGAGTCGCCCTGTGGGCCCGCTCCGAACTGACCGGATCCGAGGCTGACCTCGACGATGCGGTCAGGTTGAGCCGGGAGGCGGCTGGCACCATACCCGTCGGCCACCCCGAACGGCCCGGCATGCTGTCCAACCTCGGAGGCTGCCTCCAGACACGCTTCGGTCGGACCGGGGCATCGACCGACCTCAACGACGCGATCACCGCCCTCCAGGCAGCCGTAGCCGGCGCCCCCACCACCCACCCGAACCGGACCACCATGCTGTCCAACCTCGGGATGAGCCTGCGCAGCCGCTTCGAACAGACCACGGCATCGAACGACCTCAACAACGCGATCACCGCCCTCCAGGCAGCCATAGCCGGCACGCCCACCACCCACCCCAATCGGGCCGGCATGCTGAACAACCTCGGCACCGCCCTGCGGGCCAGATTCGCCCTGACCGGGGCCACTGCCGACCTGGACGAAGCAGTACAGGTCGCCCGGGACGCCGTAGCCACTGTTCCCGTCGGCCACCTCAAGCGGCCCGGCTTCCTGAACAACCTCGCAATCAGCCTGCGCAGCCGGTCCGAGCGGACCGGGTCGGTGCCCGACATCAATGAAGCGATCACCACACTCCGGACGGTGGTGGACTCTGTCCCCGGCAACCACCCCGACCGGGCCGGTGCACTGGCCGCCCTCGCAAACATGTTGTACAGCCGCTTCGAGCGGACCGGGGCACTCGGCGCCCTGGACGAAGCGATCCGACTGGGTCGAGAAGCGTTGGCAGCCACCCCCGCCGCCCACCCCGAACGGCCCGGACGGCTGTCCCTTCTCGGGGCTTCCCTGATGCGCCGCTTCGAGCGGTCGGAGGCGCCGACCGACGTGGACGAAGCGATCCGACTGGGTCGAGAAGCGTTGGCAGCCACCCCCGCCGCCCACCCCGAACGGCCCGGACGGCTGTCCAACCTCGGGAGTATCCTGCACAGCCGGTACCACCGGACCCTGGGACTGGCCGACCTGGACGAGGCGATCGCCAAATACTCTGAGGCCATCGCCGCCATTCCCGAGGACCACTCGTACCGGCCCATGTACCTGTCCAACCTCGCGAACGCCTTGCACAGCAACTACCTGCGGACCAGAGAGGCGTCCGACCTCGACGAGGCAATCCGCACGGCGCAGGAAGCGGTTCTGACCCTCCCCGCCAGCCACCCCGTCCGCGCCCGACTGATGTCCAACCTCGCTGTCGGCCTGCGCGCCCGGTTCAGGCTGAGCAGGTCACCGGAAGATCTCGCAGAGGCTGTCGCTTGGTTCATGGAGGTGGCGGAGACCGAGCTGACGCTCCCGTCGATCCGCATGCTCGCGGCCCGCCTGGCCGGTGAGCTCGTCGCGGATACCGAGCCGAGCCGGGCAGCGGCCCTACTCGACCAAGCGGTGCGGCTCCTCCCGCAGGTGGCGCCGCGCCAGTTGGAGCGTACGGACCAGCAGTACGCCCTGGGTGGCTTCGCCGGGCTCGCGGCCGACGCGGCAGCGCTCGCACTCAACGACCCCGCCACCACCGAGGACAAGCGGCCAGCACTGGCGTTGCGACTCCTGGAGACCGGCCGGGCCGTCCTGCTCAGCCAGTCCCTCGAGACCCGCAGCGACCTCACCGACCTTGCTCGGCGCCACCCCGAGGCGGCGGCCCGCTTCGTCGAGCTGCGCAACCGGCTCGACAGTCCATCCGCCTTCCTCGCCGAGGGCCCGGCGGACAACACGGTCGGCCCGTCCAGCGCCATTGCCGGGCCCGATCGGCAACGCCTGGCGACGGAGTGGGGCGAACTGCTGGCCGAGATCCGCAGACTTCCCGACTTCAGGACCTTCGCCGCGCCGCCCGAGGCCGAGGAGTTGCTGGCCCAGGCCGCCGACGGGCCGGTGGTGGTGTTCAACATCAGCCGGTACCGCAGCGACGCCCTGCTGCTCACGGTCGACGGAATCAGCTGCGTTCCGCTGCCGAAGCTGGACGTCGAGACGGTCACCGACCGGACCGCTCAGTTCCACCGGGCGCTCGACAGCTCCGTGCACGGCCGCACCGGGCAGGCGCGCGTGGCAGCGCAGCAGGAGTTGTCCCGCATCCTGGAATGGCTCTGGGACACCGCCGCCGGACCGGTGCTTGACGCACTTGGCATTACCACGGCACCCGCCCTGGGCCAGGAGTGGCCCCGGGTGTGGTGGGCGACCGGAGGGCTGCTGGGACTGTTGCCCGTGCATGCCGCCGGCCACCACAGCGACCCGGCGGACCCTGCCGTCCAAGCCGACCCGGCCGTCCTGGACCGGGTGGTCTCCTCCTACATCCCGACCATCGGCGCCCTTCGGCACGCCCGCCGGGAGCGCGATGCCACCGAGCCGGCCGCCGCCGGGCGTTCCCTGATCGTGGCGATGCCCACCACGCCTGGCATCCCCCGCGGCCTGGACCACGTGCTCGACGAGGCCCTCAAGATCGCCGAACGCCTTCCCGGCCCGACGGTGCTCAGCGGACCCGAGCCGACCAGGGATCGAGTACTCGGCCTGCTGGTCGGCTGCTCGATCGTGCACTTCGCCTGCCACGGTGTCAACGACCCCACCGATCCGTCACACAGCCGCCTGCTCCTGCACGACCACGCCGAAGCCCCGCTGACCATCGCCGCACTAGCGCCCGTCCGGCTCGAGCACGCTCAGCTCGCATATCTTTCGGCCTGCGAGACCGCGCTGACCACGCACACCAAACTCCTCGACGAGGCCATCCATTTGGCCTCGGCGTTTCAACTAGCTGGATACCCGCACGTCATCGGCACCCTGTGGGCCGTCAACGACTTCTTCGCCGCCCGGATCGCCGACGCCTTCTACGCCGCCCTCACCACCGGCCCGGTCCCTGACATCGACCGAGCCGCCGACGGCCTGCACCACGCCGTCCGGTCGGTCAGAAAGACACTTCGCGGAACCCCGTCACTCTGGGCCGCCCACCTGCACGTTGGCGCCTGACACCGGGACCAAGCGGCGGCCCCGGTCCGACCCACCGCAGACGCCGGCGGTCCGGTCGGCGGGAGCCGCGGTGCCGCCGCCACCTGGAGGGGCCCTACGGGAACTTCACGCACCGGTATGCACATAGGCCGCCCACAGCGACGGCGTGGCACGGTACTTCTCCCGCAACACGCGGACCGTCCGGTGGAGAGCTTCCGCAGATCGGGTGGTGTCGAGCCCGTACGGACCCTCACCGAGCACGTCGTAGAAGTGTTCGGCCGCTATTGCCGCGACCGTGTCGTCGATCTCCCAGAGCGTTCCGATGACGTGCCGGAATCCCGCCAGCTGAAATGCGCTGGTCAGATGGATCGCCTCGTCCGCGAGAACGGTGTTGACGCTCGCTGCGGTGCTGCAGGCCGAGAGGTAGGCAAGGTCTGCGGCGCCGAGGCTGATACGGGCGAGACTCGCCACGGTCAGCGGGTCGGATCGGTGGTCGCTGAGCAGGAGACGGCTCTGTGCCGGGTCCGTCCGGTCGGTGATCCCGTGACAGGCGAAGTGAACGAACGCGCTCTGCTCCAATGCGACAAGGATCTTCTCCTTCGTCAGGAATCCGGCGCCGGCCGGGCCATCCGATGGTTCGGTCGCGATGAAGGTCTGCGGCGAGGGGAGAAGGTCACCCACCCGGGCGGCTTCGCTTACGGCCTGGTGCAGTGGGGCGCCGTTCGGCAGATCGGGGGTGACGGGCATGGCTACGATCAGCGATCGACGGTCAGCGGGAGGAACGCCTCCGGCCGTCCGCCGAGCGTGCCGCAGCGAACGTATGCTCGGCGCGTAGGACGAGATCACCCGGTCCAGCACCGTGCGGCCGCCCTGCCCGACGGGCGCATCTCGGTGGTATCCGGCGGCATGGAGGGGCAGGAGTCCCAGGACCCCACCCGGGATCCACCAGACGCGTGGCATCGGTGCGTCGGGAGACGGCGGAACATCAAGGCCCAGAGCACTGAGAACGGGTTCGGCCACCACGTCCCAGAGCCACTCCAGGACGGCCGACACGTCACGCTGAGCCTGGATCCGCGCTGCTCGGGCAGCTCGCGGATCTCCGGCCGTGGAAAGAGCGGCGTCGAATGCGCGGATTCGGGTGGCGAGCGACTTGACGTCGAGCTCTCCGAGTTGGATCCGGCTGACGCCGTCCTCCCGCACCGCAAGGGCGTCGCTGCCGTAGCGGCTGACGTTGAAAACCACCACGGGCCCCGGCCGGGCTTCCCCGATCAGGTCCTCGGCCGTCGGTTGACGAAGAAAATCCGTGAAGCCGTGCAGCGAGCGAATCCGGTCAATCAGCTCCGCAAGGTCCAAGGCCGCTCGATGCCTGCCGAGCTGCTGCGCCGTTTGGATCGCACCGGTGCGAGCGGGAGCCTGGACCGCTTCCCTCACCGGTGCGGAGAGGTCGGAGTCAAGCAGGTCGGTCAACCCGGTGAATCGCTCGGCCAGGTGCGGGTGGACGGCCCGCAGGTCCATCAGATCGGTTCTGCTTTCCAACGCTTGACCCAGCAGGACCGTACGCCCCGATTCCAGCACAATCAGTGCTCGTTCGACCGTCGCGCGGGCGAGCGGTTCAGAGCCGGGGCCGCTCAGCATCAGCGCGGCGGCATCACCAGCGAGCCCGGACACCCCACCGAGCTCACGTTGTTTGTCGTTTCGTCGCAACCACCGTTCGGCGACGGTCGGCAACAGCTCGACGGCGTCGGCGAGCAGTTCGGCTCCGCGCGCCGGATCGGATCCGGCAAGCAGTGCCGCAGCCGACCGCGCGGCCCGGATCCGCGTGGACGGCGCTCCGGAGGTGAACTTCGACGCCGCCTCGAAGGCGCCGACTGCCTCCTCCCTGCCCCGGCCGGTCTCAACGAACATGGCCTCCAGGGACACGCCGAGATTGGCCAGCGCAGCCGTCAGGTGAGGCTGCTCCTCCCTGCATGCTGCCACGGCTTGCCGACCAGTTTCGACTGCGGCCTCAAGATCGCGCCGACTGCGGGTGACCGTGAACCGCGACCGCAGGGCGGCGCCCAGGTTCGAGATGAAGCCCCCGCGCTCAGGGTGGCCGGCCGGCGTGATGTCCACGGCCCGGCGCAGCAGCTTCACGGCATGGTCCACGTCCCGAGCGTCACCGGTTCGCTCGTACCGGGCCGCTAAGGACATCGCGTAGCTGGATAGGAGCAGCCCTTGATCGGGCCGGTCGGGCGGGGTGAGACGCAGTGCCTCCGCATTCGCCTCAATCGCCGCATCCAGGTCTGATTCCGCACCGGTGCGCCAGAATCTCGTCTGCAGCGTTCCCCCGAGGTTCGAGAGGTACATCGCCCGGTCCGGGTTGTCCTGGGACGTGGCAGCGACCGCCTCCGCTCCGTACGAGATCGCAGCGTCGAGGTCTGCCAGCGCCCCGGACCGCCTGAATCTGTCGCCGAGGGCGAGAGCGACGTTGGACAGGTACCCGGGCCTGCCCGGGTGCCCCTTGGGGGTCACCTCGACGGCCTGTTCTCCGAATGCGACGGCGGCCTCCAGATCCGTGATTGCCCCGGCGGATCGGAACCGGCTGCTCAACGCGATACAGAGGTTGGAGAGATAGGTTGCGCGATCGACATGACGGGCCGGTGCGACCTCGACCGCCTCCTGCAGAACCTCGATGGCACCTTCCAGGTCGGCGGGCCCTGCGTTCAGCCGGAACCGTGCGTGCAATGCGCCACCGTAATTGGACAGCGCGTCCGGTCGGTCGGCAAGCCCGATCGGGGTGATCGTCAGGGCTCGACCCAGGATGTCGACAGCATCATCGATGTCCTGCTGTGCCCCGTCGGCTTCGAAACGGCTCTGCAGCGCGTGCCCGAGGCTGCCAAGGCTTCCCCGGAGCAGGTCGGTGTCGGCCGCCGCAGCCTCGACTGCACTCCGCCCATGAACGATGGCCTGGTCCAGATCCTCCGGGTTCCCGAACTGATCAAACCTGGTCCGATGAGCGACTCCGAGGCCGGCCAGATAGACGGCTCGTGCCGGGTCCTCGGGATCGGCCAGTCGCACCGATTGACGATACCTGTCGATGGCCTCGTCCAGATCCTTCGGGCTCCCGTAACACCCGAAGGCGACCAGCAATGCCTCGCCAAGCTTCGATGGCAAGGCCGGAGTGAGAGTGCGGGAGCGCACGGCCTCGTCCACGGCCTGCCGCACGGTGACCATGGATGCAGTGAGGTCTGCTCGTACGCCGGCCGTCTTGAATCGGACGAGCAGCGAATGGCTCAGGAGACCCAGCGCATCGCGACGCCCGGCACCTGCGGCGGGACATGCCTCAACTGCCCTTTCAAGAGCGGCGATCGACCTGTCGAGATCGGCCGGGTCTGTGCCGAGTCGATAGCGCGCCAGATGGGCCACCGCGAGCGTGATCAGGGCCTCTCCCGTGTGCGGCAAGTCAGGAAGACCGGCGGAGACGGCCCGCTGCATGTAGTCCAGGGCCTGATCGAGATCACCCGGTTCCAGGCTGAGTCCGTACCTGCTCCACAGCAGCGAGCCCACGTTGTACAGAATCTCCGCAGGCGGGGACTGATCAGCCGGTGTGCTTCTCAACGCATCCTCCGCGAAGGCAAATGCGGCTTCCCGGTCCGAAGGAACACCGAACAGGTCGAACTGTTGCTGCAATGCGACACTCAGCTGAGACAGACGTCGAGCCCGCTGAGAGTCATCGGGCGCGGTCGCCGCAACAATGCGGCGCCACAGTCGGACGACCTCGCGAACCGTCGACAGATCGACTTCCCTGAGCAGCGCGACCGCCCTGTTCGCGGCGAAGTCGACGATGGTGGGTAGAAGGATCTCAGGCAGGGGTTCCACCTCGGCAATGAAGCAAGGTGCGAACGCGGTGGCGGCGGCGATCCAGTCATCGCGGTTCGCCGGCGATCCCTGAGCTCGGAGGCGATAGAAGTACACCCACCCCAACACCAGCCACCCCCTGATATCGCCCTCGCCGTTCCGCAGGCTCCTTTCCAGCAGCTGCGCATTCGCGAGAACGTCGGGCCGCAGCGCGGCTCGGAGATCCTCTGCCGACCAGTCCGAACGCAAGTGCTCCATCGCGGTGTTCAGGTGTTCCTGGTACAAGGCGGCTCCGGACTGGTGCTCCATCTGGTTCTCTGATCGATGGTGACAGCTGGCCCGGAGTCATGCCGGGCAATCGAGAACCTCGCCCTCCGAGCCTCACGGCGACGGCAGCGCTGTCGCCCCGCCAGCCGGGGCCCCGCCGTTACTCAGGTTGAACTCGCCTTGTCGCCCCCCGGCTGGTTGACCGCCGCCGGGAACAACGACACTGCGAAGGCCGTGGGTCGGGAGGGGCTCGGACGAGTCGAACCGGTCACCGTGAACAGAGCCGAGAGCCGGACTCAAGGCCGGATCTCAACTGTGGTCGCTGTCGCCCCTCCGGTTCTCTCCTCTTCCTCATCCGTCACAAGTGCGCGTGGCAGCAGGGTTTCTGACGTGATCGGCCTGCTCATCGAGACTAAGAAATGGAACACTTCTCCGAACGGCGATCCCAGGACAAGGGTGATCCACAGGCGCCCGAGGGGCGCGTCGAACCGGAGGAACACGAGTGCCGCAGACAGATACACGCCTTGTCCAGACCGCCGTCATCGGCGGCCGGGATTCGGAAGTGCCCGTCATCCTCCCCGAAGAACCGCACAACCTGGACGAGTTCCGACGTGAGTTCGGCACCGACCGCTTCTGGTGCGGCACGCTCCTCGGCGGCTGCGGCGAGAAGCTCATGACCAAACGGTACGAGACCAAGGTCTGCCACTTCTCCCACTATCCGGATCGTGACGGGATCCGCGCGGTGTGCCATCGCTCGGACAACGGCGAGGACAGCGCCGACCACCTTTTCATCCGCTTGCACGTGAAGGAGTGGCTGGCCGGCCAGGGTCACGCCGCGCAGTCCGACCTGCGCAGCCTCGGACACGGGCCAGGCGATGCCGTGGACTTCTGGCTGCGTGCCACGGGGCAGCACCTGCGGTTTGTCCTCCGCTCGCAGGACTACCACAGCTGGCGCAGGGCGGCCGACAGCTTGGGCGCGAGGGAGGGGCACGTCGACTGGGTCTTCAGGCCCGAGGGCGCGGTCACACGGGAGATGACCGCCCGCCAGGGCTACGCGCTGCGCGTGCGCTGTGAGACGGCCGGAGCCGACCGCCGTGTCCTCATAGGCACCGCGACCGAGGACGGCCAGGTGTCCTGGGAGCCCCTCGAACAATGCCGGATGACCCGCGACGGCCTGGTGACCCCGGCCCTCGAAGGGCTGCGGGCCGGCGGTCACGTGCGTCGAGGCGGCATGCGCAACCATCCACTTCCGGCAGCTCTTCCTCTGCACGGCGCGCGGATCGTCTTCGCCGTGGACCCCACCGCGAAGCGCCCGGAGGATGCCGAGCTCACGGTCGAGGGGCGGTACCTGGTCCCCGGATTCGTCAAGCCGGCCGGAAGCCGCATCATCCGCGCCTGCCTCTCCCTGCCCGACGAAGTCCCCTCCCCCACCGAGCAGTACGTCTACCAGCTCTCCGGCCTGGTGAAGCTGCTGATCACTGATCCCGTCGCGGCCGAGGCTCCCTCGTGGGCCGTCCGCGCGGACAGCCTCACGCAGCTCCAGGGCCTCGACGCCGAACGCACCGGCCTGTGGCGCCCGAGCGTCGCTCTGAAGGAGGAAACCGCTCCAGCACCGCAGGTACGCCAGGTCGAGCCCGAGAGCCGCCCTTCCCCACCCGAACGAGGCAGGGTTGCTGCCACGCTCCGGCGGGAGCTGGAGCGGGTGGCGGCCGAGCGCACCACCACCACATGGTCGAAGCTGTCGAGCCGGATCGACCTCGACCTCGCACATCTGCCGGACCCCAAGCGCCGCGACCTCCTGGTGGAGGTGGACAGGCCTCTGGAACCCGGCAGACCTCTCCTGTCCGTCCTGGTCCTCGCGCCGTCCGGACGCTGCCTGCCCTACCTGGGCACCTTGCTGCGGCTGCTGGGAGCGCCCGCTCCGGCCTCGGACACGGCCCTGCAACGCTGGAGCGCGGTCGAGATCAAGCGGGCGCAGGACGCGTACGGCCGCCCGCCGGCTCCCACACCGGCTTCGACACGGGCCTTGCGGACTCCACCCGCGAGTCAGGAGAAGCCTGCAACCACCGACGCCGCAGATCTCCCGGACCTGCGAGCCGCATCCCAGCAGATCGGTGAACTGCGGCAGAAGCTGGCAGAGGCAGCCGCCATCGCGCCCAAGGCGAGTCCGCGCCGCGCGGAGCGGCTGGGGAAGGCCGTCAAGCAGGCCCGGGCTCACCTCGCGGGCTACGAAGCTGCTCGCCTCCACGGTCGTGTTCTCCGCCCGTGGCTTAGGGCGAGCCCCCCGATCCTGGATGAACTCACCCGCCTCATCGGTCACCCCGTCGCCTCTCCGCAGCCCGCCTCCACAGGGAGATCCAGCGTCATCGCCGAGGCTCGGCCGAAGGCGCGCGAGTCCAAGTCGGCACACGGGCTGGCTAACCCGCCCCGCCGTGACTCCGCTAAGCCCCGCAGCACGGAGGAGATCGACGCCATCGCCTCGCGCTTCGAGGAGGCGAGACGAGCCGGGGATCTCGCGGAGGCGATGGTGCTCCAGCAGCACGCGGGGCGCATCGGCGACCAGCAGCTCTCGGCAGAGGACAAGCAGCGCGTCCGGCGACTGAGTACGGCGATGACGAAATGGATCCGCCCCCGGGCCTCCGAGGCCGCTCAGATCGCGCTGCGCGCAGTGCTGCAGGGCCTCACTGGTCCGGAATCCTCCAACGACCCGCTCGAACTTCGCAGCGGCCTGGCGCACGCCAAGATCCTCAGGCGCCGTTGCCGCGGAAGCCTGCCCGAGGACATCCAGTCCCTGTTCGATGCTCTGCAGGAGAAGTCGAGCAGTACCGCCGCATCCCAGGATTCCGACGAGGCCCCCGCGCATCAGGAGAGGAACCCCGCCCAGACCGAGGCACTGGAGGAGTTCGAGTGGCTCAGCAACGAGATCCGCGTCGCTCAGTCCGCCGATGACCTGCCTGCCGTACAGGCTGCCCGACAGCTGGCCGGACCGTTGTACGCTCGGAAGCTGTCCCAGGCGGATCGCGAGCAATACACGCCCTTCATGCGTGAGGTGAAGGCCTGGTGCGGCGAGCGGGTCCCGCAGAGACAGGTGGATCCGGCGCTCCGAAGGATTCGGGAGCTGCTCACGGGACTGGCAGGGCACCGAAAGGACGGATCCGTTGACGAAGTCCGCCTCGCTCTGGACGAGATCGCCCGGCTCCGTGGCAGTCTGGCCGAGGGGCTGTCCTCGTCGGAAGCGACGGCGGTGAACCGCTGGCACAGCCGACTCAAGCAGCGGGAGGTCTCCCGCCGTGAGCGTTCCAGGCAGAAGCCCGGATCGGGGCCGCGCACACCCCTCGGAAAGGCAGAGGGTCCGGCCAATCCCCGGCAGGCTGATCGGCTCCCGGCAGAGTCCGTCGACAGACTGGCCGTCGCCGCCCGGAAGGTCCTCATCGACACGGCCCGCAGCGGCGGCAAGGTTCTCACCTGGGGAGACCTCCGTATCAGGATGGGCGGTGCACTACCGCACCTGCACCCGGACGACCAGGGGGAACTGTTGGTGGCCGTGGACCACGAGACCCCTGCCGGAGATCCGCTGCTGTCCACCTTGATCGCCAGCACGGACGCCTCTCTCCACTGGATCTACCGGCATGTCCGTTTCAGCCTGGGCCGCGAGCGGATCCCCGACGCGGAGTTGGAGGCCCACTGGGCCACCGAGGTCCTGCGACTTCGTCAGCGGTGGCGTCATCGGTAGCCGGGCGACCCACTCGGTTTCGGTGGTCCGTACGAGAGGGGGTGAAGTCTGTGGGGTGGAGGCTTGGTAGGGGTGGCTCTGGGCTCCGACTATGCCTCAAAGCCTTCCACGATCCTGGCTGGCCAGCCCCCGGTACCGGAGCTGGTGTTTCGATCACGAGCTTGTGAAGGATCCCCCAGCGGACAGCATCAGGGCCGCTTAGGAAGAACGAAAGATCGTGCTGGGCGAACAAGCAGGAGAACGGCATCGTTGAACGCGATTCGGCAGATTGATCACCATTCGACACATGCATACCTGGTCCGCTTGCAGCGAGGAGCCCGGTTCGCAAGAGCCGTACGGCTGGGGAGGCTGACCTCGGCGCGTGATGAGCCCAGCCGGCGTGCGGTGAATTGCGGGCCCACGACATCTCGGTCCTCTGGTCAACGGCCTTGAACGGCCGGCCACGATCCTGGCCTCCGGACCGCCTGAACCGGTTGAGCACGGTGGGCCAGGCGCCGAACCCGGCCGGAAGCTCCCGCCTCTACGCTCCCGTGCGGCGTCTCCAGACCATCCCGTCGGCGAAGGGCCCGCGAACCCGACGAGAGGCGACCGACACGAAGCCTCCGGGCGGGTCCGCCGACCGTGGGGCAGGGCGGGACTGGCCCAAGATCCGGACCATTTCCGGACCAGCCTCCGCCAGAGAACCGAAACCAATGCCGTTTGCCCAGGTCATCATGGGTGTAGGCGCCGTACCACCAGGAGACGAAGAACCTCATGGCAGGTGCGTACCCAACGACGGTGGGCCGACTTCCCCATCACGAGTGCACCTCGTGCTCGTGGAGATTCATCCGCTCCACTCGTCACAGGCACCCACAGCGGCCTTGTCAGGGCGCGCGGTGCATTCGGACTCAACGGCTCCATGGGTCAACCGACAACAGGATGGGGGCCCAAAGCAGGCCGGGAAGGCGACGCGGCATCCCGTTCTCTGCGGTTCGGTTTTGTGCCGCCTTGACCATAAACGAGGCCCCTCAACGCTCCGTAACCAGCACCGAACCAGCACGGGGCGGGTCGCGAGGGGTGCTGACGTGGGGTTTTGGGTCAGCACCAAACCAGCACGGGAGTCAGCACCGACCATTCAAAACGGGCGCAACTCTGCCATTCTGACAGCGACCGTCGGCCCCGCGTCCGGCGCCGTCGGAGGCACGTGCGTCGGCGGTGTGGAGGTTGGGTACATAGGAAGGCGTCTGATTGTGATGACCTGCCACATATACCGCTGCCCTGGGGACTTCTACGTTGTGGCGACACCGATCGTCCCCGCAGACCCCCTGGAAGTGGTGTTCATGGCCTCCCCCGAGACCGCTCCCCCGACCGCCGGACCCCGAGACCGCTCCCCCGACCGCCGGATCCATCAAGAGGATCGTCGCCGCCAGTCTCATCGGGACCACCATCGAGTGGTACGACTTCTTCCTCTACGGCACCGCCGCCGCGCTGGTGTTCAACAAGCTGTTCTTTCCCACCAGTGATCCGCTGACCGGGACTCTGATCGCGTTCATCACCTACGCCATCGGGTTCCTGGCCCGGCCGCTCGGCGGGGTGGTGTTCGGGCACTTCGGGGACAAGGTCGGGCGCAAGAAGCTGCTGGTGCTCAGCCTGCTCATGATGGGCGGGGCGACCTTCGCGATGGGGCTGCTGCCCACGTACGCGACCATCGGCGTCGGGGCTCCCGTGCTGCTCACCGTCCTGCGGCTGGTGCAGGGCTTCGCCCTCGGCGGGGAGTGGGGCGGGGCGGTGCTGATCGTCTCCGAGCACGGCGGGGCCGAGCACCGGGGGTTCTGGGCTTCCTGGCCGCAGTCCGGGGCGCCGGGCGGGAACCTGCTGGCCACGGGGGTGCTCGCCCTGCTGGCCGGGGTGCAGTCCGATGCGGCGTTCCTCGCCTGGGGCTGGCGCGTGCCCTTCCTGCTCTCCGGTGTCCTGGTGGTCGTCGGACTGTGGATCCGCCTGTCCGTCTCCGAGTCCCCCGTGTTCCTCGCCGCGCAGGCCGCCCGGAAGGGGCGCGAGGACGAGGCGCCCGTGGTCCAGGTGTTCCGCCGCAGCCTGCGTCAGGTGCTGACGGCCATCGGCACCCGGTTCGGCGAGAACATCTCGTACTACGTCCTGACGTCCTTTCTGCTCGTGTACGTCACCGTGCACTTGGGGCTCCCCAAGAGCACCGCGCTGAACGCCGTCCTCATCGGCTCGGCCGTCCACTTCGTCACCATCCCGGCCTGGGGCGCGCTCTCGGACCGGATCGGGCGGCGCCCGGTGACTCTGATCGGGTCGGCCGGCATGGCCGTGTGGGCGTTCGCGTTCTTCGCGCTGGTGGACTCGAAGTCCTTCACCGTCATCACCGTCGCCGTCACCGCCGGACTGCTCCTGCACGGCGCGATGTACGGGCCCCAAGCCGCCTTCATCTCCGAGATGTTCGACACTGACGTCCGCTACTCCGGCGCCTCGATGGGCTCACAGCTCGCCTCGATCGTCGCCGGCGCGCTGGCTCCGCTCATCGCCGTGGAACTCCTCAAGGACTACGGCTCCTCCCTACCCGTCTCCCTCTATCTCTGTGCGGCCGCCGCGGTGACCACCCTCACCGTCGTCCTCGCACGCGAGACCCGCGGCCGCGATCTGGCCCGGGCGGGTACCGGGTCCGCCGCTGCCCCCGGCGGGCGGAAAGCTCCGCTTCCGGCCGCCGCCGACCCCGCCTGATCCGGGCCCCGCGGTCACGGGAGAATGCCGCCATGACCTCCGCGAGGGAATCCGCCCTGCTCGAACTGCTCGAACTGCTGCGCCGCGGCGCGCCGGTCGAGCAGTTCACCCGGCCCGCCGAGAACGCCCGTACCGGCGGGGCCGGCCCCGCCGAGCGGGCCCTCGTGGAGGAGGCCACCCGGGTGGCGCTGGACATCCGGCGCACCCTCGACCAGCACCGGCGGCGCGAGGCCGAGCTCACGGCCCTGTTCGACACGGCGGGCGACCTCGCCGCCCTGCGCGACCTCGACGCGGTGCTGCGCGCCATCGTCCACCGGGCCCGCATGCTGCTGGGCACCGACGTCGCCTACCTGACCCTCAACGACCCGGCGGCCGGCGATACGTTCATGCGCGTCACCGACGGCTCGGTGTCGGCCGCCTTCCAGCAGTTGCGGCTCGGCATGGGCGAAGGGCTGGGCGGCCTGGTCGCCCAGACCGCCCGCCCGTACGCCAGCGCCGACTACCGCACCGACGACCGCTTCCGGCATACGGACACCATCGACAACGGGGTCCGCGAGGAGGGACTGCGCGGCATCCTCGGTGTCCCGCTGCGCGTCGGGACCCGCGTGATCGGGGTGCTGTACGCCGCCGACCGCGCGGTCCGCGACTTCGCGCCCGACGCGGTCGCGCTGCTCTCCTCCCTCGCCGACCACGCCGCGGTGGCCATCGACAGCGCCCGGCTGCTCGAAGAGACCCGTACCGCCCTCGTGGAACTCGGGGTCGCCACCGAGACCGCCCGCGCCCAGAGCGAGGCGATGCGGCTCGCCGCCGAGACCCACGACCGCCTCACCCGGCTCGTGCTGCGCGGCGGCGACGTGGCCGACGTCGCCCGGGAGGTCGCCGCCCTGCTGGGCGGCGACCTGGTCGTGCACGACGCCGACGGCGCCGAGCTCGCCCGGGTCGGTACGGATCCGGCGGGCCCTTCGGCGCGCCGGGCGGGCCCTTCGGCGCACCCTGCGGGCCCGCCGGCCCACGCGCTCGCGGCGTCGCGCTCCGGCGGCCGGGCCGTCGCCGTGGACGGCATCTGGGTCTGCGCGGTGCTGGCCGGGCCGGAGCTCCTGGGCAGCATCACCCTCGGCGGGCGCGGCGACGACCTGCCCGACACCGAACGGCGGCTGTTCGAGCGGGCCGGCCTGGTGACGGCGCTGCTGCTCCTGCTGCGCCGGTCCATCGCCCACGCCGAGGACCGGGTCCGCGGCGAACTGCTCGGCGACCTGCTGGCTCCGGCCGCTCCCGGCCGGGTCCGCGACACGGGCAGCCAGACGATCCGGGCCCGCAAGCTCGGCGTCGATCTCGCCCGCCCGCACGCCCTCGTGGTGCTGCACTGCGAGGCCGCGCTGCGGTCCCGGCTGGCGGCCGAGGCCGCCCGGCACGCACGCGCCCGCGACGGCCTGGCCGGGCTGCACGAGGGCCGCGTCGTCCTCCTCGCCCCCACCGACAGCCCGGGCCCGCTCGCCCGGTCGCTCGCCGCCGAGCTGGGCCAGGCCCTGGGCACACCGGTCACCGCGGGCTCCGCCGGGCCCGCCGCCGGTCCGGAACGCCTGCCGGTCGTGTACGCGGAGGCGCTGCGCTGCCTGGAGGCCCTGTACGCCCTCGGCCACACCGGCGACGGGGCCGGCCTGCCCGATCTCGGGTTCCTCGGGGTGCTGCTCGGTGACGGGGCGGACGTGGGCGCGTACGTCGACCGGGTGCTCGGGCCGGTCATCGCGTACGACGCGCAGCGCGGGACGGAACTGGTGCGCACCCTGGAGGCGTACTTCGCGCACGGGTCCAGCCTGGCCCGCACCAAGGACGCCCTCCACGTGCACGTCAACACCGTGGTGCAGCGCCTCGACCGGGTCCGGCAGATCCTGGGCGAGGACTGGAACACGCCGGCCGGAGCCCTGGAGGTCCAACTCGCCCTGCGGATCAGGCGGGTGGCGGCGGCGCGGCCGGTGCCGACGCCGCCTTCCCCCGTACCGCCCTCCCCCGCGTCCCGTTATCCGACGTCGCGGTGAGAAGCCCACGCCCCGAGGGCGAAGTCCTGTCCCTGGCGGCGGACTTCGACCGCTCCCGTGCCGCCGAAGTGAGCGGGTACGAGCAACTCGGACTGGTCGGCAGCGCGTTCGAGAATGCGGCGGCGGCTGGCGGCGGCCTGCGCCGCATCCAGGCAGAAGCAGCTGTTGCAGGCGGGTTCCAGGATCTGCACCGGACTGTGCAGCAGATCGCCGACGAAGACGGCCCGGTCGGTGCCGGAGGCCAGCCGCAGCACGGAGGATCCGGGGGTGTGCCCGGGTGCGGTCTCCAGGGTGAGGTGCTCGTCGATGCGGTGCGCGCCGTCCCAGAGCACCACCTGTCCGGTGCGGTGGACGGGCGCGATGCTGTCCTCGTAGATCAGCCGGTCGACCTCCCGGGCGCCGCCGCCGTACGCGTTGGCGGGCCCGAAGTGGTGGTCGTCCGCAGCCGGGATGAGGTATTGGGCGTTGGGGAAGGCGGGGACCCAACCACCGTCCTGTGCAAAGGTGTTCCAGCCGACGTGGTCGCCGTGGACGTGGGTGTTGACGACGATGTCCACGTCCTCCGGCCGGATTCCGGCCGCCCGCTCCAGCTCCCCGAGGAAATCGCCCTCCCGGTGGTGGAAGAGCGCCGAACCCGGCCGCTCGCGCCCGTTGCCCACGCCCGTGTCGACCAGGACGGTCTTACCGGCGCTGCGCAGGACCCAGGTCTGGAGTGCGAGGACCGCCCGGTCGCCGTCGACCTCCCAGTGGTCCGGTGACAGCCACTCCTCGTTCTCCTTCCACACCTCGGCACCGACCTCCGGTACGAGGCTGCGCGGGGGCCCGAACGGCCCCTGCCACTCGATGACCCGGGTGACCTCGACGTCGCCCAGCACGATGCTCTGCCTGCTCTGGCCGTTCTGGCCGTTCTGGCTGTTCTGGCTGTTCTGGCTGTTCTGGCTGTTCTGGCTGTTCTGGCTGTTCTGGCTGCTGCCGGTGTCCTGCGTGCCCTGCTCGTTCTCGCTGTTCATGACGTCGAGTCTACGAAGGGAAGTTGAGCCTCTCCATGCCTGTCCGGCTCATGTGAATACGCGTCCGTCTCATCCCCGGCGCCTGCGAGTACTCTGGCTTCATGGATGTGGTGAGCGACGCCATCGCGGCCGTCCGGATCGGGCAGCCCTCCTCCAACCGGGTCAGGGTGAGCGGGAGTTGGTGCGCGCGCTTCGCCCCGTACGACGGCGCCGGCTTCCACGTGGTGCTGGAGGGCAGCTGCTGGCTGTTGCCCGACGGGGGCGGCCCGGCGATGTCCCTCGCCGCAGGCGACGCCGTGCTGCTGCCGCACGGTACGGGACACGTGATCGCCGACTCCCCCGTCGACGCGGCGGCCGTGGCGCGGGCGGCGCCGTTCGAGCTCCTGCCACAGGCAGCGGCTCGGGGCGCGCCCGGGGCGCCCGGGGCGCCCGGGGCGCCCGGGGCACCCGGCGATCCGGCCCGCGGCGGGGTGGAGATGCTGTGCGGCAAGTACCGGCTCGACCGCAGCCGCGTCCACCCGCTCATGCTGGAACTGCCCAAGGTGGTCCATCTGCCGAACCGGGTCGGATCGCATCCCGAACTGCGGTCGGCGATAGCCCTCTTGGGCGGCGAGCTGAGCGAGCAGCGGCCGGGGGCCTGCATGGCGGTGCCCAGCCTGCTCGATCTCCTGCTCGTCTACATGATCCGCTCGTGGATGGCCGAGGGCTCGGGCGGAGCCTGGTCGGCCGTGCTGGGCGATCCTGTCGCGTCGGCCGCCCTGCGGGCGCTGCACTCGGATCCGGCCGCGCCGTGGACCAACGAGCGGCTCGCGGCGGAGGCGGGCGTCTCCCGGCCCACGCTGGCACGCCGGTTCACCGCGCTGGTCGGCCGCCCGCCGATGGCGTACCTGACGTGGTGGCGGCTGACGTACGCCGCCACCCTGCTCCGGGACACCCCGGACCCGCTGGCCGCGATCGCGCGCCGGGTCGGGTACGGCACTCCGTACGCCTTCTCGCACGCCTTCAGAAGGGAGTTCGGGACGACGCCGGGCCGCTACCGGGCGGGGGAGGCGAAGGCCTCGTGAACGGCGGGACGCCCGCGAGCGGCGGGGGCGCAGATCCGCCACCGCCGCTCCGGGCGTCCCGGTACCGGCGGCCGGCTCAGCGGCGGACCGGGCACTGCTTCCAGGAGAAGTGGTACACGGAGCTGATGCTGCCGTCCGTGGAGTCCACGGTCATGTAGCTCGTCTTGCTCGTGTCGGAGGTCCCGACCTCCGCGCGCAGCTCGGTGTTGATGTTGAAGTTGCGCTGCTCGCCGCAGGGGGCGAAGACGAGGGCCTCGATGCCGGTGGTGTCGGTCACCTGCCAGTTGTCGTCGAGCGCCCCATGGAACTGGTGGGTCCGGTTGGCGGTCTGGCTCATGCCCTGGAAGTAGTAGCTGGCCTTCTGGGTGCCGGTCGCTCCCGGCTCCAGCCTGCCGTAGCCCCGGTAGTCGACGTGGGACACCGCGTACGTGTAGCCCTGCGGGACGTGCACGAGGAGGGAGAGGAGGCAGTTCTTGCGGCCTTCGGTGGCGGCGACGCCCCCGCCTGCCGCGGCCAGGTACTCGCTGTAGGTGACGGTGAAGGCCGAGTTGTCGGGGGACACGGCGACGGTGGCGCTGCCGGGGCGGCAGCCCGAGCCGTTGACCGAGGCGACGTCGACGGCCACCCGGCCCGGGGGCGCGGCGGCAGCGGTGGCGGTGGCCCCGGCCGACGGGGAGAGCGTGACGAGGCATCCGGTCACGGCGGCGGCGGTCAGTGCGGCGCGAGCCTTGCGGGTGGTGCGAGATGGCTTGATCACGTCGCCATGGATAGCCGCCACGGACGGCCGTCGAGCGCGGGCGGGTACGCCTTCTCACCCGGTCGGACGGGCCGGTTCACCGGAGAAACGATTCAGCGCGGCAGACCCGGCGGCCGAATGGCCCACATCGCACACGTTCACCCGACCCGCTCGCGTCATTCCATCCTAAAAATGGCATTTTTCATATGATGGGCATCCCGCCGACGGAGGAGAGCCCATGCCCGGCCCGCCCGGTCTGCCCGGTCCGCTCGTACGGCGCTCCGCCGTGCTGTCCGTATGCGTGGCCGTGGCCGTGTCCGCCGCCCTCGCAACCCTCACCGCGTCCACCCCACCCGCCTACGCGGCGGCGGCCCCCGCGCACGAATCCCCGCCGGGGCGCCACCACACCGGCGACGGCGCGATCACGGCAGAGGCCGACCCCGCCGAAGCCGCCGTCATCGGCGAGGAGCACGCCCGGGCGCACGCGCAGCGGCGAAGCGCGGTCAAGGGCCCCAAGGAATACCCCCAGTCGAAGCGCACCGAGAGCCTGGCCGCCCTCAAGGCCTCACAGCGGCAGACCAACGCCCGCTTCGCCGCCGCGCAGTTCGGCCGCTTCACGGAGTTCTTCCCCTCCCCCGACTTCGGCGTCCACACCGCGCTGCTGCCCACCGGCAAGGTGCTGCTCTTCTCCTTCGAGCGCGTGGAGACCAACCCCACCAAGGAGACCGGACCCACCGACCGGATCGGCCCGACGAACGCCGGCCGCGCCTTCCTGTGGGACCCGGCCAAGGGCACGGGGGCACGGGCGTTCAAGAAGGTGGAGCCCCCGACCGTCCTGATGCCCGACGGTACGTACACGCCCCGCCCGGCCCCCTTCTTCTGCGCGGGGCACGCCTTCCTGCCCAACGGCATGGTCGGGGTCTTCGGCGGCAACACCGGCGGCAAGGGCGGCAGCGGCGCCAAGCTGTCCTTCGTGTTCGACCCGTGGACCGAAACCTGGTTCCGCAACCGGGACATGTCCGTCGGCCGCTGGTACCCCTCGGTCGTGACGGGGGCGGACGGGCGCCAGATCATCATGTCCGGCCAGTCCGAGCGGGGTACGGGCACACCCACCCCGGTCGTCGAGCGCTTCCCCGCACTGCGCCATCCCGTGCCCTGGCGGACGTACGACATCCCCGTCAACCTGGCGGCGGAGCGGCTCCGGGCGGACGCCCCGTTCCGCAACGACTATCCGCACCTCTTCTCGCTGCGCGACGGCATGATCTACGGACTCGGCCGCGACGCCGATCAGCAGTGGCTGTTCGACCCGGTGAAGGAGACCCGGACCGATCTGCCGCGGCGGCCCGCCGACTTCCGGGGCTACGGATCGGCCGTGCCGCTGCCGGCCGGGTACCGCGGCCCGGACTCCGTGCTGGTGCTCGGCGGTGATCCGCACGATCCGAACACCTACCGGCTGTCCGGCGGCCGGTGGACCACCGAGGAACCGCGGGCCTTCGGCCGTACGCAGGACGACACGGCGATCCTGCCCGACGGCACGCTGCTCACGGTCAACGGCGCCCTGGACACCCGGGACTACGGACACGGGCCGTTCAATCCGAAGGCCGACCTCTCGTACCGGCAGATCGAACTGCGCGACGCCCGGGGCCACTGGAAGCTCGGGCCGGCGCAGCGACTGCCCCGCGGCTACCACTCCAACGCCCTGGTGCTGCCGGACGGCCGGATCATGGTGACCGGCGACGAGCTCCAGCAGATCGCCAACGACCCCGACATCCGGGACGAGATGGACGGCAGCATCGAGCTCTACGAGCCCGCGTACCTGCACCGGGGCGGCGGCCGACCGGCCCTGGACCGGGTGCCCGGGGGCGAGTTGGGCTACGGAGCCGGGTTCGAGGTGCGCAGCTCCACTGCCGCCGGGGTCACCCGCGCCGTGCTCCTGGCGCCGACCACCGTCACCCACGCCGTGAACACCAGTCAGCGCCATCTGGAGCTCCCGATCACCGGCGTCCGCGGCAGCGCGATCGGGCTCCGGACACCGCCGAGCGCGGCGGACGCCCCGCCCGGCTACTACATGCTGTTCCTCCTCGACGCGAGGGGGGTGCCGAGCACGGCGAAGTGGGTCAAGCTCGGCGGCCGCAGGTAGGCCGCGCCTCGGGGATCGGGCCATGCCCCTCGCACTCTCGCCGGCGGCCGGGCCCCTCGCACTTCAGGGGACGGGCGGGGGTTCGACCCTCGCCAGCCAGGCGGTGAGGAGCGCCTCCAGTTCGGCGGCCTGCTGCGCGGTCAGCCCTTCGAGCAGGTTCCGCTCGTTCTCCATGTGCTCGGTGAACGCCCGGTCGATCAGCTCGCGCCCCGCCGGGGTCAGCGCGACCACGCGCCCGCGGCCGTCGGCGGCCGAGCGGCGGCGCGCGACGAGGCCGTCCCGTTCGAGCCGGTCGATGCGCTTGGTCATCGCGCCCGTCGTGACCATGGTGTGCACCGCCAGTTCACCGGGGGCGCGCTCGTACGGGGCCCCCGCGCGGCGCAGGGCGGCCAGTACGTCGAACTCCCCCTCGCTCAGGCCGTAGCGGCGGTAGACGAGGCAGAGCCGGTCCGTCAGGAGCAGCCCGAGCCGGTGCAGCCGCCCAATCACTCCTTGGGGTGCCACGTCGACGTCCGGGCGCTCGCGGGCCCACTCGGCCTGGATGCGGGCGACGTGGTCGGCGGGCACCCCTGCCTGCGGCCCCGCCTGGGTTGCGTTCGGTTCGTCCTTCACCCGACCACTATACCTTCCATGGAAGGTATTATATCTTCCATGGAAGCCATATTCCGGTGGTCGCTGGTCACGGCGGTCGCACCGATCGCATGGGGTACGAACTACTACGTCACCCGGGAGTTCCTGCCCGCCGGCCAGCCCTTGTACGGCGCGGCCCTGCGGGCACTGCCCGCGGGCCTGCTGCTCCTCGCCGTCCGCCGGAAGGCGCCCCGCGCGTCCTGGTGGTGGAAGTCCCTCCTGCTCGGTTTCCTCAACATGAGCGCGTTCTTCGCGCTGATCTACGTCGCCGCGCAGCGACTGCCGACCAGCGCGGCCTCGACCGTCATGGCGATCGCGCCGCTGGTGATGATGGTCTTCGCCTGGGCGCTGATCTCGGAGCCGCCGGGGCCGCGCCAGCTGGCCGGCGCCGGACTCGGCGTGGCCGGGGTGTCCCTGATGCTGCTCACCGGGGCCGTGCCGGTGGACGCCGTCGGCGTACTGGCCTCCGTCGCCGCGATGGCGATGTCCTCGTTCGGCTACGTCCTGGCCAAGCGGTGGAGCGCCGAGGTGGACGTCCTCGCGTCGACGGCGTGGCAGCTCCTGGGCGGCGGACTCCTCCTGCTGCCGTTCGCCGTCGCAGTGGAGGGATCACCCCCGGCTCTCGACGCTCGCGAGCTGCTCGGCTTCGCCTATGTCACGGTCGTCGCGACGGCGGTGGCCTTCGCCGCGTGGTTCGCGGGGCTGCGCCGGCTGCCGGCCGCGACGGTCGGCCTGCTCGGACTGCTGAACCCGGTCACGGGCGTGCTGTTGGGCACGGCGATCGCCGGGGAAACACTCAACCTTCGACAGTTCTGCGGACTCCTGCTGACCCTGACGGGCATCCTGCTCGGGCGGAGGGGAGGATTCCTCACCGCTCGTGACGGGAGGAATTCGGCAGGTAGTAATTAGGTGAATCCCTGACTGAATTACCGTCAATAAGGATTCAGCTCATATCTCGATTTGATAACGAGATCCTTAAAATGGCCTGGACCATTAACGGCCTACGCGCGTAACTGGCCCATTTTTCAAGCAACTTGACTGTTCATCAAATCTGGCCAGCAGGTAACAGTCTGATATCTCGGGCCCCATTCCCGTTTGTCCGAATTCTCCACCGCGCCGGTCTGGCAGGCTTCCGCGCACCCACTCCTCCGACCAAGGATTTGAGGTGCGCATGACTAGACATCGCAGGAAGCAGCGCGAACACCGGCGCAAACCGCGCCGGTTGATACTCCTCGGCGCCGCCATGGCCACGGCGGCGCTGATAGCGGGCGGCATCGCCTATTCAGGGCTCGGCGACGACGCCCAGGCAGGGACGCCCGCACTGGCCGACGCGGCCGCGGACTCCCTCACACCGGCCGCCGCACCGGCCCGTGACGCGGAGCCGGCGCCCATCGTGGGCGAGCCCGCCAACGAGACCGCCAAGGGCATGGTCTTCGACGGCCTCAAGGCCGCACCGAAGGGCGACCGTTGCGTCGGCGTCTACCGCACGGAGGCCGGGCTCTGCACGCACGGCCCCGACGCCCCGCCCAAGGACGTGGACATCAAGGCCGACGTGGCCCCCGTCGTCAAGACGAAGGCCCCGGCCGCCGACCCGGCGAAGCCCGAGGCCGGCGAAGCGGCCGCGGCGGCCGAAGGCAGCGGGCGTCCTCAGGACGCGCCCGCCGCCGACGCCCAGTCCGCCAAGTCCGCCCCCGCCGCGGCGCCCTCGCCCGCCGCGGCCGGCGGCAGCAGCCAGGCCGTCGCCGCCGGTCCCGCCGGCCAGACCGTCCAGTGCGACGGCGACGGCAGCACCGGCAACCGCGTCCAGGTCGTGTACGTCCACGGCTCCGACCGCGACCGGTACTCCGAGTACCTCGCCTCGTTCCGCAAGTGGGCGGCCGACGCCGACCTCATCTACTCGACGAGCGCCCAGGAGACCGGCGGCATCCGCCACATCCGCTTCGTCACGGCCGCGGACTGCACGCCGACGGTGCTCAACATCGAGCTCCCGGCCTCCTCGCTCTCCGAGTTCAGCGCGACCAACAACGCGCTCGCCGGCAAGGGCCTGGACCGCCGCGACCGCAAGTACATGATCTTCGCGGACACGCAGGTCTACTGCGGCATCGGCACCTTCGCGGGCGACGAGCGGCCCGGTCAGGACAACCAGAGCAACTTCGGCCCCTCGTACGGCCGTACGGACTCCGGTTGCTGGGGCGGCCACACCGCGGCGCACGAACTCGGCCACAACCTCGGCGCGGTGAACAACAGCGCCCCCAACACCAGCCGCGGCGCCCACTGCACGGACGAGTGGGACGTCATGTGCTACTCGGACACCCCGTACTACCCGCAGATGCGCAACGTGTGCACCAACCAGGCGGCCGAGAACATCCTGGACTGCAACCACGACGACTACTTCCACACCAACCCCAAGGCGGGCAGCTACCTCGCCACGCACTGGAACATCGCGAACAACCAGTTCCTGATGCGGGCCAACGGCGGTGGCGGCGGCACGAACCCCGACCCGAACCCCAAGCCCACGCCGAGCCCCACGAACAAGCCGACCCCGACGCCGACCAAGAAGCCCACGGGCGGCCCGAAGGCGACGGCGGGCCAGATCCAGGCCAACTCGGTCGTGGTGAGCTGGCCCAAGGTGGACGGCGCCGCGTGGTACCAGGTCCTCCTGAACGGCAAGCACCTGACCTGGGTCCAGTCCCAGGCCCTGCGCATCTACAACCTCCAGCCCGGTACGGAGTACAAGGTCGCGATCTCGGTCCGCGACACCTCCGGCCGTGACAGCGGAGCCGGCCCGACCACGACCTTCCGTACGACGGGTGCGGGCGGCGGCACCACCACCCCCGGTGCCCGCTACACCCTCGGCAACGGCAGCACCGGCATGGCCGCCGAGCTGTGGGGCGGCCGCAGCGCCGACGGCACGGTGCTCGTCGGCGGCCGTTCCAACGGCTACGCCCAGCAGCAGTGGCTCTTCGAGGACGCGGGCGGCGGACTCGTCCGCATCAAGTCCGCCGTCTCCGGCAAGTGCCTGCAGACGGGCGGCGCCCCGGCCGCCGGCATGTGGATCGCGCAGCAGCCCTGCGGCGGCAACTCCGCGCAGCAGTGGAAGCTGTCGTCCCGCGGCGGCGGTGTGACCGTCACCGACGCCGGCGGCGGCTACGCCCTGACCGTGAGCGGCCGCCCGTACTACGGCGCCTGGCTGCTCGACCTCCAGCGCGCGGACGGCCGCGCGACCCAGGTGTGGACGGTCCAGAAGGTCGGCTGACCCTCCGGAACCGATCCCGCCTCCCGCCGGTGGACGGCCGCCCCGCGCGGCCGTCCACCGGCCCCCTCATCTCCCGCACCGCGGCTCATCCCCGCAGCGCAGCACCTCGCATCCCACCGCACCAGGAGCACCCAACGATGCGTACACGTCCCGCTTTCCCGGTCCGCAGCGGACTCGGCTTCCTGTTCCTGTTCCTCGCCCAGGCCCTGGCCGTGGCCGTACCCACCGCGGCCCACGCCCACGGCGACACCGTCAAGGTCGTGGTCACCGGGCAGCGGGAAGGCCATGTCACCACCGAGATCACCTGGGAGAACGACGGGGACGCCATCGAGGAGGCGGTCGCCGCCACGGTGAACTCGACCAGCCCCGACGGCTCCCGCACGATGGGGCCCTGGCGCCTGGTCCGCGACGCAGGGACGCGCACCGGCTGGAGCACGGCCGAGGTGCTGCCGCCCGGCACCTGGAAGGTGAGCGTGGACGTGGGGTTCCCGTCCCTCGGGCACGGCGAGAAGGAGATCGCCGTCCCGGTGGTCGACCCGGCGCCGTCCGCGGCGACCCCGAGCGCGGCCGCGCCCTCCGCCTCCGCCTCGGCCGCGCCCTCCGCCTCGGCCGCCCCCTCCGGCCCGTCCGCCGCGCCGGTGTCCTCCGCGTCGGCGGCCCCGGCGCCGGATCCGGCCGATGAGGGCGAGGACCGTACCGTGTGGTGGACCACCGCGGGGGTGGCCGTGATCGCCCTGGCCGGCGCCGCCGCCGGCATACTGCTGCGCCGCGCGCGGGCCCGCAGGCGCTGACGTCGCGGGCGGCGCGGAGGTTCGGGCGGCGCGGGCGGCACGGGCTGCGCGGAGTGACGGACGGCGCGGGCGGCGTGGGGAGGGACGGTGGCCGAAGCCGGCGGTACGACCTGACAGCCGAACGCGACCGCGTTGACAGTGGAATTCGCCGTACCGTTCATTCGGCGCATGCACCTCACCACCACCGCCGCCGTACGCTCCACCCTCCGCGTCGTCCGCCCTTTCCACACCTTCGAGGGCGAGGGCTTCCCCGTACGCCGCCCCTTCCCGCAGCCGGAACTCCCGCTGGTCGACCCGTTCCTGATGGTCGACCAGGTCGGGCCGCACGTGCTCGGGCCGGGCGAGGCCAAGGGCGCTCCGCCGCACCCGCACCGCGGATTCGAGACGATCCAGTACGTCATCGAAGGCGCGATGGAGGACATCGACTCCGCGGGGCACAGGCGGGTCATGCACCCCGGTGAGGTGCAGTGGCTCACGGCCGGGTCCGGGCTCGTCCACCTCGCCCGCCCCACCCCCGAACTGCTCGCCGACGGCGGCCCGCAGCACCTGCTCCAGATCTGGGTGAACCTGCCGGCCCGGCTCAAGGCGACGCCGCCGCGGGTCCAGTACGGCGGCGCCCCCGGCGACATCCCCCGGGTGGTCACCGAGGACGGCGGCGCCGAGCTCACGGTGATCTCAGGCAGCACCCACGGTGTGCGGGGGCCGTTCGAGACCCACACTCCGGTGCTCGTCGTGCACGCCCGCCTCGCGGCCGGCGGCCGCGCCGGGTTCACCGTGCCGACCGGGCACAACGCCATGCTGTACGTGCTGTCCGGGACGGCCGCCACCCCCGATGCCCTGCTCCCCGACGGCCACCTGGCCATCCTCGGCCGGGACGCGGAGCGGTTCACGGTCGAGGCCCCCGGCGAGGCGGCCGAGGTGCTGGTGCTGGCCGGCGAGCCGCTCGGCGAGCCCGTGGCCCGCACCGGTCCGTTCGTCATGAACACCGCCGCCGAGATCCGCCAGGCGCAGATGGACTACCAGCACGGTCTGATGGGGCACCTCGACGTCTGAGACCACTTACGTCTGAGACCACGTTCGTCTGAGACCACGTACAGCAGGGCCGCCCCGCCCGGGACGACCCTGCTACGGCCGACGGCCGACAGTCACCTCACGGCTGTCGGCACTGGCCCGAGCGCGGGCCCTGCACCGTGTTGCCGGTCTGCTGCGGGGCCGGTGCGTTGGCATCGCAGTGCAGCGGGCCGACGACCGTGGTGGCCGAGACCTCGACCCCTCCGGTGTTGGCGTTCAGACTCACCGGGCCCCGTACGGTATTGCCCGCGCAGCCCGCGGTGGCGTCGTTCGCCCCGATCAGCACCGATCCGCTGGTCCGGCCGACGGTGACCGGGCCGGTGAGCTCCGATCGGCAGATCGCGACGGCGAGCGCGCCGTCGCTGGAGACGGGGCCGGTGATCTCGGCTCCCGTCACGGACAGCGCACCGCCGGAGCGGACCGTCACCGGGCCGCTCTGGCTGCCGCCCGGCGCGATGCAGACCGACTCGCCGCCGGCCACGGTCAGCGGGCCGCGATGGGCGCTCGTGATGCACGGGCGGCTGAAACCGACGGTGACCGCGGTGGCTTCCGCCGTGGCGCTCGCCGCGTTCACCGGGTCGCCGCTGTAGGTGGCGGTCACCGGGTGCGCGCCGGGGCGCAGCCCGCCGGTCCGGAACTCGGCGCGGCCACCGGTCAGCGGTACCGTCGCCAGCTGCCTCGTCCCGTCGGAGAACGTGACCGTGCCGCCCGGGGTTCCCGCGGCGGGGTTCGCCGAGCCGACGGCCGCGGTGAGCGTGACCGCGCGGCCGAACAGCGGGGTGGCCGTGTCCGCGGTGAGCGAGAGCGTCGTCCCGTACCGGAAGGAGACGACCGCCTTGCCGTCACCGCGGTTCACGCCCCGCAGGAGGGAGACGTCGGTCGCGGAGGGCGCCGCGAAGCTGCTGCCTCCGCCGCCGCCCGCGCCGTACAGGTTGCCGGGGTTCCCGCCGCCGGAGCCGCCCGCGCCGCCGAAGTAGCCGCCGCCACCCCCGCCGCCGCCGTTCCCGCCGCGGCCGCCGTTGCCGCCCGGGCCGCCGCTGCCGGGGTTGGGCAGCCCGGTGTTGGGGTCGATGTCGCCGCCGGGGGTGCCCGGACCGCCCTGGGCGGAGTTGGGGCTGCCGGCGCCGTGGGCGCGCTGCGTACCGCCGCCGCCGGCGACCCCGGATCCCTCGGGGCCGCCGCCCTGGCCGCCGTCTTCCGCGTCGGGGCCGCCGCCGTTGCCGCCGTGCAGCAGGGGGCCGCCGTTGCCGGCGCCCCCGCCGCCGCCCGCGACCAGGATGCGGTCGGCCGGGCCGAAGGCGCCGACGCGTACGTCGGAACCTCCGCCGCCGGATCCGCCGCCGCCGTGCGCGCCGCCGCCGCCGGCGCCGTGGCCGGTGCCGCCGGGGCGGGCGTACTCGCCGTGCCGGGAGGTGCCGGAGCTGCCGGCCGCGCCCAGGGTGATCTGGAGGCTCTGCCCGGCGCTCACGGCGAGGGTGGCGCGGGTCTCGCCGCCGAGGCCGCCGGGGGATCCGTCGTTCGGCGGGTTCGGCAGGACGAAACCGGCCGCGCTGCCGCCCTCCGCGCCGAACAGGTCGACGCGGATCGCGCCGACCCCCTGCGGCACGGTGAAGGTGTCCGTACCGGTGTCGGCGTACGTACAGGTGGGCGGCGAGGCGGTGAAGACCCCACCGGAGCCGCAGGGCGAGGGCGCGGGCGCGGCCGCCGGGTCCGCTGCGGCGAAGGGGACGAGGACGGCGGCGAGCAGGCCGGTCGCGCCGAGCACGATCGCCGTCTTCGATGTCGATATGCGCGTACGAGGTGTGGCGCGCGGGGTGGAGCGATGGGTGGAGCTAGGGGTCGAACGGCGGTTCATGGAAGGGATGCTGCCTCTCCGGGCCCGTTGGGGGCGACCGAGCTGGGATGGTGTGACCGGCGGGCGGGGGGACACGGTGCGTGCTCCACCCGCCCGCCGGTCAAGGTCGTGTGCCTTTGGCCGTTGCTGTTGGCCATGGGCCGTTGGCCGTAGCCGCTGCCGCTGCCGGCGCCTGGACGTGTTGCAGGGTCAGGCGACCGGTCAGACGCCGTCGTCGGCGCAGAGGGCCCACACGTCGGAGGACGTGCCCGGCGAGCTCGTGCCCCCGGTGTGGGTGGAGGCCGTCCAGGAGGACGCGGTGGTCGTCCCGTCGCTGACCGGGGTTCCGCCGGAGTCGCTGGGGTAGCTGCCGTTGAGGTGGTCGCCGACCGAGCCCGGGCCGGTGAAGTCGGTGGTCGTCACGTTGCCGCCGCTGATGGCGGCGCCCCCGCTGACCAGCTTTCCGTCGTTGCCGCCGCAGCCCACCGTGACCGTCTGGCCGGCGGTCGCCGAGGTCGGACCGCTCACCTCGCCGAAGCGCACCTTCACCGTGGTGCCGCTGATGTTGATGTTGTTGCCGCTGCAGATGGCGTAGGCGTACGTGGTGTTGTTGCTGTTGCCTCCGCCGCCGTTCCAGCCGACCGCCGCCCAGGAGTCGGGGTTGGTCTCTCCGTCGGCGGCCGCCTTCTGGCCGAAGTCGTGCCCGGCGTTGTTGAACGTGGGGAAACTCGCGATCGGCTTGAGGCTGCCGACGCTCGCCGGGGTGATCCGCGCACCGCCGCCGAGCAGGCGGGTGTTGGCCGGGCAGGTCGCGACGACCAGGCCCACCGTTCCGCTGGTGGTGGGTCCGGCGATCTTGTTCATGACCACCTGGGTGTGGTTGATCAGGTTGCTCGTGAAGCACATCGCGTACGGGGTGGTGGAGAAGGAGGCGTTGACCGCTCCGCCGCTGCCGCCGATGCCGAGCCAGTGCGTCACGTCGGTGCCGACGACGCCGGTCGTGCCGAGGTACTCGGTACTGCCGTCGGGGCTCGGCGAGGTGCCGTTGATCTTGTTGCCGTTGGACGTCGTGCCGGTGCCGATGGCCTGGTTGATCCCGCCTCCGGAGATCAGGCCGCTGCCGCAGTCCGCGTGGGTGGAGATCTCGGAGAAGGTCGACCCGGGCCCGGCGGTGGCCCCGGGGGTCTTCACGGTGACGCTCACGGTGTTCGCGTAGGCGGTGCCCGGCACGGCCAGGGCCAGTGCGGCGCCCACGACCAGTGCCTTGGCTGCGGCATGGCGCCGCAGAAGTCCCGTGTTCACTTGTGTTCTCCCCATCTGATAGGCGATGAAGGCGGCATGGCTCGGCATCCGGCGGCTGAGAACCGGAGTTCACGCAGGTGCTGGGCGCACGACGGCCGCGCCCCGGGGTACGGGGGCGCCAAAGCCGTCGGTGCGGAAGTGCCACGGCATCACAACTGCTGTCTGCCTGGCGGATGTACGCCGCTCAGGGGCAGATCAGGGCGTGCGGATCGGCCATATCGCCACCCCCATCTCGGAGTCGCGCATGCGGACTCTAACAGGGTCTTGACCCGGCATCTACTAGGTGATTCGCTCGATGAACTAGCAGATGCGGAATGATGAAATGCGGGCCTGAGCGGGCTCTCGATGTGACTTTCCAGTAGCTCCGGGGGCCGGTGCGGAACGGCGGCCCCCACCCGGCCGGCCGCCCGCGGAAATCCCGGTGCGCCGGCCGGCCCCGGCTGCCTAGGCTGGCGGGATGAGTACTCGTACCTTCCGGATCACCGTTCGCGGCTCCTTCGACGGCCTCACCGCCGAGCAGCACGCGGAGCTGCTCGCCGCCGCCCCGGAGCACGACGTCATGAGCTCGGCGTACACCGCCGAGGGCCACCTCGCGTACGACGTGGCCGTCGGCCCGTTCTTCACCTTCCGCTTCCTCGACTCCGGCGAGGCCGAGGAGGACATCCTCGACGCGACCGCCCGCGCCGAGCTCGCCGCCGAGAGCTGGCTCACCGAGCGCGGCTACGGTTTCAAGCGCCTCACGTCCCGGGCGCAGGACCTCTCGCTGGCCCCGCTGAGCAAGCGCCAGCGCCAGGCGGCCGCCCGCGGCGGCGCCTGAGGGATCAGGGAACGTTCTTCTCCAGGGCGCCGATGTAGCGCTGCATCGAGTGGTCCTTCACCCCGTCGCTCGCGGGGGCGAACAGATCGGCGGTCATCCCCCTGGCCCGGTCGCCCAGCGCCTGCAGCATCGGCATCGACTCGCGGAGCCGGCCGTCCGCGTCGATGTAGCGCAGGGTGTCGACGTGGTGGAAGGCCGGCTCCGGCGGGAGCTGCGGCACGATGTCGTTGTTGTTGACGAAGCGGTGCATGCGCTTGCTGAACGCGGTGTTGTACGCCTTCGCGAGCATCCGGTCGCAGGTACGGGGCTGGCCGTACGTGTAGACGCCGTCGGCGCGCAGCCTCGGGTCTTCGAGGTGGAGGCGGGCTCCGGTGAGCATGGCCAGCGCGCCGCCGAGGCTGTGGCCGCAGAGGAAGACGGTCTGTCCGCGGTCGCGCAGCTCGGCGACCCCCTTCGCGACCTCGGGGAAGACGGACTGCAGGGCCTGGGCGAAGCCGTAGTGGACGTACCCCGTCGTGGCCGGGCCCGGCCACGGCGGTGTGGTGGCGTCGGAGAGCCAGTCATTCAGCTGGGCGGGCTCGGTGCCGCGGAACGCGACGACGACCATCCGGTCGGACGCCATCGTGAAGGCCTGGGTGTCTTCGAGCGGGAACGGCGGCGTGAACCGGGTCCGGTGGTGGCGTACCCGGTCGAAGCCCCAGGCGCGGGCTTCGGCCTCGACAGCGGCCTCGTCCTGGTAGGCCAGCGCGGCCGTCCGCGCCATCCAGTACGCGAGCTGCGGGCTGTAGTCACGGGCTTGGTGATCGAACGTCGTCGGAGCCGGCACCGTTCTCCCCTTCGGGCAGCGGCCGACGGCCCTGCGCCGATCAGCCGGGACTCCGTCGTACCGCCTGCGCCCGGACCCCGCCGCCCGACGCGCACGGCCTTCACCCGGACGGCTCTAAGCGGTCTTGGGGAAGCCGTAGTTGTGGACGGGGAAGACCTCAGGGCTGCCGCCCGTGCTCTGCCAGCCCTGGGCCTCCACGACGGGCATCAGCTTCTCCGTGAACACGTTCATGTGCCGCTCGCTCTCCCAGAGGTCGTAGATGTCCAGACCCTCGGCGCTCGCGACGCAGACGTGGGAGATGCAGCCGTCGAAGATCCCGGGGATCGACCGGAGCTCCACGTGGAGGGCGTCGTACTGGTCCGCCGTGATGCCCGGGACGGTGGCGTGCATCAGGATCGCCATGGCAGGTCACTCCTCGCGTGCGGGGGCCAGGCCCCCCTCGCCGCCCGGCGGCGGCCCCTGCCCACGGGGACAGGACAGCACGCAAACGAGGGGACGGCATCCGCGAGCGGCGCCGTCCCCTCGAAGGGCCAGGTCAGACGGTCTCGGCCGGCTCCGGCTCGGCCACCTTCGCGGGGGCCGCGGCGGGCGTGCCCGCCTCGACGGTGCGCGGTCCGTGCGCTCCGCGCAGGCCGATCCAGCTGATCACCGCGACCAGGGCGAAGGCCACGGCCCCGATCCAGAAGGTGAGGGTGAACCCGGATTCGGCGGGCAGGGCCGGGACGCCGGCGGGCAGGTGCTCGATGGTCTTCGACGCCAGGATCGTGGTGACGATGGCGCTGCCGATCGCGCTGCCGGTGGACCGGGAGATCGAGTTGATGCCGTTGGCGATGCCGCTCTGGTGGTGCGGGACGCTCGCCATGATGACGGCGGGCATGGCCGCGTAGCCGAAGCTGACGGCCGCGCCGACGACCAGGCCGGCGCCGATCACCGAGAAGGTGTGGCCGTGGTCGAGGGCGAGCCAGCCGAAGCCGACGGCGCCGAGCCCGGCGGCGAGGCCGAGGGCCACGCGCGGGCCGCGGTGGCGGACCAGCTGGCCGCCGATCGGCGAGGCGAGCAGGGAGACGATCGCGCCGGGCAGCAGGAACTGTACGGAGGCGCGCAGGATGGAGGCGTCGAAGCCGTAGCCGGTGAGCTTCTCCGGCATCTGGACGAGGTAGGAGACGCCGAGGAAGTTCGCGAACATGCCGAAGCCGACGAGGATGCCGGCCAGGTTGGCCATGAGCACCGGGCGGTGGACGAACATCCGCATGTCCACGAGCGGCTCGCTGACCTTGAGCTCGGTGAAGACCCAGACGGCGGTCATGACGACGGCGCCGGCGAAGCTGCCCAGCGTACGGCCGGAGGTCCAGCCCCACTCGTGGCCCTGCGAGATGGGCAGCAGGAGCAGCAGGAGCGTGATGCCGAGGGTCAGCGCGCCGAGGAAGTCGGTACGGCCGCCGGTCTTGTGCCGGGTCGCGGGGACCAGGAAGGCGACGGCGAGCAGGGCGAGCGTCGCGAAGCCGGTCGCCATCCAGAACGCGTTGCGGTAGTCGGCGTCGGAGCCGGAGGTGAGCAGGCCGGTGGCGACGAGCGCGAGGCCGCTGCCGAAGGCGAGGGTGCCGCTGACCAGGGCCATCGCGCCGGGCAGCTTCTGCGGACGGACTTCCTCGCGCAGCACCGAGAGGGCGAGCGGGAAGATCGCGGTGGCGGCGCCCTGCAGCACGCGGCCCAGGATCAGCAGCGGGAGCGAGGTCGCGACGGCGGCGATGACGGAGCCGACGACCATGACGCCGAGGACGGCCACCAGCGTGGGCTTCTTGCCGTGCTGGTCGCCGAAGCGGCCGAGCAGCGGGGTGAAGACGGCGGCGGACAGCAGGGTGGCGGTGGTCACCCAGCTCACGTTGGCGGTCGAGGTGCCCAGGTCGGTGCGGATGAGGCCCAGGATCGGAACCGGCAGGGTCTGCATCATCGACACGACCATGGCGGCAAGGCTCAGGGCGAAGACGATGATCGTCTCGTTCCTGTTCTTGGCCTCGGCGGGAGTGGGGGCGGCGGTGCTCATGGCTGGCAGGACCTTCTTAGTGCTTCAGATCGCAGATGTTTGATGTCATCAAGTAACTCCGTAGACGGTAGACGTCGATAGTTAAGGTGGTCAAGTAAACAATTGACAATGTCAACCACCTGAGTACGCTCGACGCTATGAGCGCCACCACCCCTCCCGCCCCCACCAAGCTCGAGCTCCTTGAGCTGCTCGCCGCCATCGGAACCGCCCAGTGGCGCGATTTCGCGGCCGCGGCGGCCCACTACGGCCTCACCTCCACCCAGGCCCGGGTCCTCGCCCAGCTCAACGGCCCGCTCCCGATGCGCGGCCTGGCCACCCTCCTGGTGTGTGACGCATCGAACGTCACCGGGATCGTGGACCGACTGGAGGCCCGCGAGCTGGTGCGCCGCGAGGCCGACCCCGCCGACCGCCGCGTGAAGAACGTCGTGGCGACGGACGCCGGGCGCGAGATCATCCGGCGCGTGCGCGAGGAGATGCAGGCGACGCACGGCGCGCTGGACACCCTCGACGCGACCGAGAGCGCGACGCTCTACGCCCTGCTGGAGCGGCTGCGCCCGACCATGGAGAAGGACGCGTGAGCGCGTAGGAACGCCTTGCTCACCACGGGCACTCCCGCGCGGGATCGGTGGGACCGGTGGGACCGGCGGCCAGCAGCACCTCGCCGACCCGCTCCGCGACCGCGGCGGCCTCCGCCGCGGGAAGGGAGTCGGTGACCAGTACGTCGACCTCCTCCAGGGCGGCGAAGGTGGTGAGCCCCACGGTCGACCACTTGGTGCGGTCGGCGAGGAGCGCGGTGCGCCGCGCCGAGCGCAGGAACGCCCGGTTGGTCTCCGCCTCGGCGAGGTTCGGCGTGGTCAGTCCGGTGGCGGCGCCCAGGCCGTGGCAGCCGAGGAACAGCAGGTCGACGTGGAGGGACCGGATGGCCTGGTCGGCGATGGGCCCGACGAGCGCGTCGGAGGGGGTGCGGACGCCGCCGGTGAGGATGACCGTCAGGGTGGCGCCGGCGCCGCCGGTCCGGCGGGCTGCCTCGAAGACCTCGGCGGTGCGCACCGAGTTGGTGACCACCGTGAGACCGGTGACCTCCGTGAGCTCGCGGGCCAGTGTGTGGGTGGTGGTCCCGGCGGACAGGGCGATGGCCGATCCCGGCGCGACGAGGGCGGCGGCCGCCTTGGCGATGGCCCGCTTCGCCGCCGTCTCCCATTCCGACTTGGCCTCGAACCCGGGCTCGTGGCTGCTCGCCTCGTCGCCGAGCACGGCGCCGCCGTGCACCTTGCGCAACAGGCCCTCGCGGGCGAGCACGTCCAGGTCGCGGCGGACGGTCATGTCGGAGACGTTCAGGGAGCGGGTCAGCTCGTTGACCCGTACCCCGCCGCGGCGGCGGACCTCGTCGAGGATGCGGGCGCGGCGCTGATGGGCCAGCAGGCTTCCGGGATCGGCCATGCGGCGGTTCCTCTCCTGGGGCACCGGCGTCCCCGGCCAACCGAAGCATCCTGACGGATCGAACAGAAGTCAACAGACCTCAACCAAGCCGCAGTTGGGGACGGCACCGGGTCTGTGGCCGCCGATGCGGGCGGCGGCGAGCGGCGGGCTGGCGCAGTCCACTCTCTTGACATGTCCCTGCGGTCGCAGTGTGATGTGGGCCTTCCCGTTGGAGTCCGTTCGTTCCTGAGGACTTCTGCGGGAACCGACGTACCCGGACGTACGCGTCAGGGCGCATTTCCGCACACTCTCTCCCGGAATTCCGGGCCCCACTGCACCCCAGGAGCCGTCTGTGCACTCGTTACGAAGCGCCGTCGCCCGCCGTCTGACGGCGGTCCTCACGGCACTGCCGTTGCTGGCCCCGGCGGCGGGGGCCGCCGCACTGGCCGGTACCGCGGTCATCGCGGGCGCCGCGCCGGCCGCCGCCGTCGCCGACGGCCAGGCCCTGACCCCGCCGATGGGGTTCAACAACTGGAACTCCACCCACTGCCGGGCCGAGTTCAACGAGGCGATGGTCAAGGGCATCGCCGACCTCTTCGTCGCCAAGGGCCTGAAGGCCGCCGGCTACCAGTACGTCAACCTCGACGACTGCTGGGCCCTGCCGAACCGCGACGCCTCGGGCAACCTGGTGGCCGACCCCGTCCGCTTCCCCGGCGGGATCAAGGCCCTCGCGGACTACGTGCACGCCAAGGGCCTGAAGTTCGGCATCTACACCAGCGCCGGCACCAAGACCTGTGACACCGCGGGCTTCCCCGGCGGTCTCGGCCACGAGCAGCAGGACGCCGACCTCTTCGCCTCCTTCGGCATCGACTACCTCAAGTACGACAACTGCAACAACTGGGGCGTGGACGCGAAGAAGCGGTACACGGACATGGGGGCCGCCCTGAAGAGGACCGGCCGTCCCATCGTCTTCTCGATCTGCGAGTGGGGCCAGAACCAGCCGTGGACCTGGGCTTCGAGCGTCGGCCATCTGTGGCGCACCACCGGGGACATCGGCGACAGCTGGTCCTCGATGATCGGGATCGCCCACCAGAACCAGCCGCTCGCGCCGTACGCGGGACCCGGCCAGTGGAACGACCCGGACATGCTGGAGGTCGGCAACGGCGGGATGACCGCCACCGAGTACCGCACCCACTTCACCCTCTGGTCGATGATGTCGGCGCCGCTGCTGATCGGCAGCGACCTGCGCAAGGCGACGCCCGAGACCTTCGACATCCTCTCCAACCCCGATGTCATCGCCCTGGACCAGGACGCCCTCGGCAAGCAGGGCACGGTGGTCTCCAATTCCGGCGGCCTGGTGGTGATGGCCAAGGAACTCGCGAACGGTGACCGCGCGCTCTCGCTGACCAACGAGACCGGTTCCACCGCCACGATCTCCGCCCGGACGGACGCCCTGGGTATCGGCAACCGCGCCCCGTACGCCCTCAAGGAGCTGTGGACGAAGGCCACCTCGACCAACACCAGCGGCACCATCAGCGCCTCCGTCGCCCCGCACGCCACCGTCGTCTACCGGATCACCCCGGGGCCGGCGCCGCTTCCGCCGGCCGGCACCTCCCACCTGTCGGACCTGTCCTGGACGGGCGTGAGCAGCGGCTGGGGCCCGGCGGAGAAGGACCTCAGCAACGGGGAGCAGGCGGCCGGGGACGGCAGGACGCTGACCGTGGGCGGCGTCACCTACGCCAAGGGCCTGGGCGTCCACGCGGCCAGCACCCTGACCTACCACCTCGGGGGCAAGTGCACCGCCCTGACGGTCGACGTCGGCGTCGACGACGAGAGCTGGCGCACCGGCGCGGTCGCCTTCCAGATCTACCGGGACACCACCAAGGTCGCCGACAGCGGGGTCGTCACCACGGCGGACGCGGCCCGCAAACTCACCGCCGATCTGACCGGCGGCCAGACACTGCGGCTCGTCGTCACCGACGGCGGGAACGGCATCGACTACGACCACGCGGACTGGGCCGCGCCCCGGCTCACCTGCAACTGACCCTGCGGGCCGTCGGTTTGGCGGCCCGCCGGCTCACCGATCCGCCGCTCCGCCGATCCGCCGCTCCTCCGATCCACCGATCCACCGATCCACCGACCCGGCTCGATGAGGGAGCACTCGTACAGGTCCATGCTCCGGTATCGCCGCGGGCGCCGAGAACCAGGCCGACCTGGTGGCGCGCGTGGGCTCCTCGGGGGTCCAGACGATCGAGCTCGGTACGGACAACACCCCGGCGGGCGCGCAGGCCAAGGTCGAGGCCACCGTGACGGCCGGCCCGCCGTCAGGCCGCCGCCCTCGGCGACTGCCTGACGGCGGGCCGGGGAGCGGGCGGTGGGACTCCCCGCCTGACGGGCAGAGTTCACCGATTGAAGGGCGGGCCGCGCGCATGTGCGGCCCGCCCTTCAACCAGTGAACCCCCGATGCCGGTATGCCCGTTGACGGTTCCACGTCTTGACGCCCGTGGGCGCCGGGAGCACAGTGGCCAGCGGCGCCGCTTGAGAGCGCTCTCAAACAGCGGACCGCCTCCCCCCAAGAGAGGGCACACCCATGCGTCTCCCCACCCGTAGAAAGCGGCCGTCCGTCCGGCGGGCCGTCATCGCCGCGTTCGGCACGATGGCCGTGGCCGCGGCGGCCGCCGCCGTGGTCACGGTGCCCGCGGGCGCCGTCGCTCCCCCCACCCCCGCGGGCTGGTCCCAGGTGTTCCTGGACGATTTCAACGGGGCCGCGGGCTCCGGTGTCAACACCGCCGACTGGCAGTACACCACCGGCACGAGCTACCCCGGCGGCCCCGCCAACTTCGGTACGGGCGAGGTCGAGACGATGACCGCGAGCACGGCGAACGTCTCCCTCGACGGCGCCGGGAACCTGCGGATCACCCCGCGCCGGGACGCCGCCGGCAACTGGACCTCCGGCCGCATCGAGACCCGGCGCTCCGACTTCCAGCCCCCGGCGGGCGGCAAGCTGCGCACCGAGGCCCGGATCCAGATGCCGAACGTCACGGGTGCGGCGGCGAAGGGCTACTGGCCCGCCTTCTGGATGCTCGGCGCGCCCTACCGCGGCAACTGGTGGAACTGGCCCGGCATCGGCGAGATCGACATCATGGAGAACGTCCAGGGCATCAACAACGAGTGGGCCACGGTGCACTGCGGTACGAGCCCCGGCGGCCCCTGCAACGAGACCTCCGGCATCGGCGGCCAGCGCGTCTGCACCGGCACCACCTGCCAGGGCGGGTTCCACACGTACGCGGTGGAGTGGGACCGGTCCACCGCCGTGGAGGAGATGCGCTTCTACCTGGACGGGGTCAACTTCCACACGGTGCGCGCGAACCAGGTGGACGCCACCACCTGGACCAACGCCACGAACCACGGCTACTTCATCATCCTGAACGTCGCCATGGGCGGCGGCTTCCCGGACGCCTTCGGCGGCGGACCCGACGCGGGCACCCAGCCCGGCTACCCGATGGTCGTCGACTACGTGTCCGTACTCCGCTCGACGGGCGGCACGACCCCGCCGACCACGCCTCCCACCACGCCCCCGACGACTCCCCCGACCACTCCGCCGTCCGGCAACCGCGACGCGTACGGCACCATCGAGGCCGAGTCGTACGACGGTCAGGGCGGGCTGGGCACGGAGACCACCACCGACACCGGCGGCGGCCGGAACCTGAGCGCGATCGCCAACGGAGACTGGGCCCTGTACAAGGGCGTCGACTTCGGCTCCAGCGCCGCACGGCAGTTCCTCGGGCGCGTCGCGAGCGGGGCGGCCGGCGGGGTCAGCGGACTCGTCGAGGTCCGGCTGGACAGCCGTACCGGCCCACCGATCGGCAGCTTCTCGGTGGCGAACACCGGCGGCTGGCAGAGCTGGAGGACCGTCCCGGCCAACATCAGCGGCGTCACCGGCACGCACGACGTGTACCTGACCTTCACCAGCGGCCAGGGAGCCGACTACGTGAACGTCAACTGGTTCGGCTTCGGCCACTGACCGGCAGAACCCAGGAGACGCCGATGAACACGAACGCGCGCAGAACGCTCCCGCCGACCTCGGTGGCCCTGCCGACCGCGGTGGCCCTGCTTGCCGCGCTGCTCACCCTGGTGGCGGCGGCCCTGCTCTGGGCTCCGGCCCGGGCCGTCGCCGGCCCCGCACAGGGCGGGCCGGGCAGCTTCCCGATCACCTTCCAGAACAACACCCGCGGCACCTACACCGACGCCCAGGTCTTCGTCACCGTCCTCGGCCAGGTGACCCCGGGCCAGTGGTCGTACATGAAGCCCGACGGCTCCATGGCCCACATCAACCACCTCGACGCCACCGCGCCCGGCCACCTGGTCAAGAACGGCGTCAACTACCCCAACATGTCCTTCACGCTGGCCCAGGTGGGCGGCACGGTGCCCTCACCGGCATCGATCCGCGGGGGCCGGATATACGTCTCCCTCGGCTCCCCCGTGTACTTCCCGGTCTCCCCCGACGACCAGGGCTGGGGCGGCCCCGACCTGCGCAATCCCCGTGACCCGAACACCGACGTGTACTACGACTGGTACGAGTACACGTACGTGCAGGGCCAGGTCGCCTTCGGCGGGAACACCACCCAGGTCGACCAGTTCGGCTTCCCGATGACCTCGCGGCTGCGCCAGACCTCCAGCGGCTACGACACCACCCGGGGCATCAGCCGGACCCGCGCCGAGGTCATGCAGCAGTACGCGGCCTCCGTCGGGGCCGCCTTCAAGCCACTGCAGAACGGCTACCGGATCGTGGCCCCGCGCTCCTCGGAGCTGTTCCTCGCGGGCGGCGCGCAGCAGAACCACCTCACCGCCGCCATCGACCAGGCCTGGGCCTTCTACACCGCCCACCCGTTCACCCTGACCCGGCACGGCGAGACCTTCTCGGGTCGGGTCTCCGGCACCACGCTGACCTTCACCAAGAACGGCGCGGGCCCCTTCGCCCTCCGCAAACCCACCTCGCCGGACGTCATGGCCTGCGCCGGGGCGCTGGCCTCCGGCAACGACACCGAGAAGCAGCTGGGCGCGGAGTTCTGCGCCGCGTTCAACCGGGGCGTCGCCCTCGACACCACCGCCTGGTACACGCCGTCCGCGTACTACCGCGGGGCGGCGAAGAACGACTACGCCGCCTTCTTCCACACCGTAGCCCTGAACGGGCGGGCCTACGGTTTCCCCTACGACGACGTCAACGACCAGTCCTCCGTCCAGATCCTCGGCAACGCGGAGCCGCCGACCGGGCTGACCCTCGGCATCGGCTGGTAACCGCCGCCCGTACCGCCGGGAGCGCTCTCAGCCTCCCGGCGGTACGGGTTACCCTGCTGTCCGTCCCGCCAACGGCCCCCGGACCCGCAGGAGGAGCGCCCGTGCCCGAACAGCTTCCCGGTCACCGCCCCACGCTGGAGGCCGTGGCGGAGCGCGCCGGGGTGTCCCGCGCGACCGCGTCCCGCGTCGTCAACGGCGGGGAGGGCGTCCGCACGCATCTGGTGGAGAAGGTCCGCGAGGCCGTACGGGAGCTCGGGTACGTGCCGAATCCGGCGGCCCGCACCCTGGTCACACGGCGCACCGGGGCCGTCGCCGTGATCATCGCCGAGCCGGAGATCCGGATATTCTCCGACCCGTTCTTCTCCCGCCAGATCCGCGGCATCAGCAAGGAACTGACCGCGCACGACACACAGTTGGTGCTGCTGCTGGTGGAGGACCGGGGGGACTACGACCGCATCGAGCGCTACCTGGCCGGCGGCCACGTCGACGGGGCGCTCGCCTTCTCGCTGCACACCGACGACCCGCTGCCCGCGATCACCCGCCGCGTCGGCATGCCCACGGTGTACGGCGGCCGGCCGGGCTGGACCGCCGGGTCCGGGGAGCACGGCGGTGTCGCGTACGTGGACGCGGACAACCGCGGGGGCGCCCGCGAGGCCGTACGGCACCTGCTGGACCAGGGCCGGCGGCGGATCGCGCACATCGCCGGTCCGCTGGACCAGACCTCGGCGGTGGACCGGCTCGACGGTTACCGGGACGTCCTGCTCGACGCCGATCCCGCGCTGATCGCGGAGGGGGACTTCACCACGGCGGGCGGGGCCGAGGCGATGGCCGCACTGCTGGAGCGCTGCCCGGACCTCGACGCCGTGTTCGCGGCGAACGACCTGATGGCGACGGGCGCCCTGCGGGTGCTGCGGGAGCGCGGACTGGCCGTCCCCGGGGACGTGGCGCTGGTCGGCTTCGACGATGCCGAGCTGGTGGCGGAGACCGCCGATCCGCCGCTGACGACCGTGCGCCAGGACATCGAGGGCATGGGGCGCCTGATGGCGCAGCTGCTGCTGCGCACCCTGAACCAGGCCCGGGACGACCGCGCCGTGCCCGCCTCGGTGGTCACCCCGACGGCCTTGGTCCGCCGTGATTCCGCCTGAAGCGCGCAGGCAGTCGGAGCGAACCGCGGGAACGGCAGGGACGGCAGGGACGGCAGGGACGGCGTGAACTCGCCGTGCGGTGCGGGTGATTGTGGACGAAAGCACTCCGTTGCGCGTACGACTCTTGACGGGGCCCGGGCTGCGGGTGCACGCTCCAGTCGCGTTCTGAGAGCGCTCTCAGAACCGGCGCACCCGCACCCCCGCACCCTGCCCGTCCAGGCCAAGGAGGCCGCCCCATGTCGATCCCCCGAACCGTCCAGAGAACCGCGGTCCGCCTCGGCGCCGTCGCGCTCACCGGAGTGGTCCTGGCAGCCTGCGGATCCGGTTCGGAAGGCGGCTCCTCCGACGCCGCGGGGGGCGACATCACGCTCACCGTCGACCTGTTCGGCTCGTTCGGCTACCAGGAGGCCGGGCTCTACACCGAGTACGAGCGGCTCCACCCCGGCGTCAAGATCAAGCAGACCGACACCGAGGACGAGCAGGACTACTGGAAGTCCCTCCAGACTCGCCTCGCGGGCGGCGGCGGCCTGGCCGACGTCCAGGGCATCGAGGTCGGCCGCATCGCCTCGGTCACCCAGCAGCAGGCGGGCAAGTTCGTGGACCTGAACCAGTACGGGGCCGGGGCGCTGAAGGAGGAGTTCGCCCCCGCCAAGTGGTCCGCCGCGACGACCAAGGACGGCAAGGTACTGGGCCTGGGCACGGACGTCGGCCCCGAGGCCATGTGCTACCGCAGCGACCTGTTCCGGGCCGCCGGCCTGCCCACCGACCGTACCGAACTCGCGGCGCGGTGGGCGACGTGGGACGGATACCTCGAACTCGGCCGCCAGTACAAGGAGAAGGCGCCCGCGGGCAGCGCCTGGATCGACAGCGTGGGCAGCCTGAACGCGATCATGGTCGGGCAGGAGAAGGAGCGCTACTACGACGCCTCGGGCGCGGTGATCTACGAGAAGAGCCCCGCCGTGAAGACCGCCTGGGACGCCTCGGTCAAGGCCGCGGGCGAGGGGCTCAGCGCCAAGCTGGACCAGTGGTCGCCGCCGTGGAACCAGGCCTTCGCCTCGGGCTCCTTCGCCACCCTGCCCTGTCCCGCCTGGATGCTCGGTTACATCAAGGGACAGGCCGGGGACGCGGGCAAGGGCAAGTGGGACGTCGCGAAACTGCCCGGGGGCGCGGGCAACTGGGGCGGTTCGTACCTGGCGGTCCCGACCGCGGCCGCCCACAAGAAGGAGGCGTACGAGCTGATCAAGTGGCTCACCGCGCCCGAGCAGCAGACCAAGGTCTTCCGCGGGCAGGGCAACTTCCCGTCCGCCACCAAGTCGATCGGCCAGATAGCCGACGCCACGGACCCGTACTTCTCGGACGCGCCGATCGGCAAGATCTTCGGCGACGCCGCCGAGCAGGCGCCCGTCCAGGTGCTCGGCCTGCACGACAAGGACATCGCCGACCAGATCAACAACGCGCTCAGCGAGGTGGAGCGCAAGGGCACGGCTCCCGAGACGGCCTGGTCGAACGCGAAGAAGGCCGTCAAGAATGCCCTCGGCTGAGCCACTGGCACCGCCGACGGCGCCGGCGGCCCTCACCGCCCCGATGCCGGCCGCACCGCCGCCGCGGCGGCGCGGCCGGCCGGCCCCGCTGTCGCCGTACGCCTTCCTCGCCCCGTTCTTCACCCTGTTCGCCGCGTTCGGGATCTTCCCGCTGCTCTACACGGCCTACGTCTCCCTCTACCGCGCCGAACTCCAGACCCCCGGCGAGCTGGAGTGGCGCGGGCTCGGCAACTACACGGCGCTGTTCACCGACCCGTTCTTCTGGACGGCGCTGCGCAACACGTTCACCATCGGCGTGCTGTCCACCGTGCCCCAGCTGCTGATGGCGCTGGTCCTGGCCCACCTGCTCAACTACCGGCTCCGGGCCCGTACGTTCTTCCGCACCGCGCTGCTGCTGCCGTACGCGACCTCGGTCGCCGCCGCCTCACTGATCTTCGCGCAGCTCTTCGGGCACGATTTCGGTCTCGTCAACCGGCTGTTGGACCTGATGGGCATCCACCCGGTCGACTGGCAGAACGGTACGGCGGCCTCCCAGATCGCCGTCTCGTCCATCGTCGTCTGGCGCTGGACCGGCTACAACGCGCTGATCTACCTGGCCGGCATGCAGACGATCCCGGCCGAGCTGTACGAGGCGGCCGAGGTCGACGGGGCCTCCCGCCTGCGGCAGTTCCTCCACGTGACCCTGCCCGGACTGCGCCCCACGATCGTCTTCACCTCGATCGTCTCGACGATCGGCGCCACCCAGCTGTTCGGCGAGCCGCTCCTGTTCGAGGGATCGGTGTCCGGCGGCATCTCGCACCAGTACCAGACCCTCGGGCTCTACATGTACGAGCAGGGCTGGGGCTTCTTCCACCTGGGCCGGGCGGCGGCCATCGCCTGGGTGATGTTCCTGCTGATCGTGGTGCTGGTCGGGGCCAACGCCTGGGCCGCGCGCCGCCGTTCCCGGAAGGAGGCCGGCCGATGAGCGCGAGCGTCTCCGCCCGGCGCGGCGGCAGGCTCACGTACGCCGTCCTGATCTGCGCGGTGCTGGTCTCGGCCTTCCCGCTGTACTGGACGCTCGTCGCAGCGAGCCGCTCCAATGCCGAACTGGCGCGCCCCGTACCGGCCTTGCTGCCCGGTCCGCGGCTGATGGACAACCTCCGGGCCGTCCTGGACGAGGCGGCGATCGGCAAGGCACTGCTCAACTCGCTCATCGTCTCGGGGGCGATCACCGTCGGCACGGTGCTGTGCTCCACGCTGGCCGGGTTCGCCTTCGCCAAGCTGCGCTTCCGCGGCCGCGGGGCGCTGCTCGGCGCCGTCGTCGCCTCGATGATGATCCCCCCGCAGCTCGGAGTGATCCCGCTCTTCATGCTGATCGTCAAGCTGCACTGGGTGAACCAGCTCCAGGCCGTCATCCTGCCCGGGCTCGTCTCGGCCTTCGGGGTGTTCTTCATGCGGCAGTTCCTGGTGCAGTCGCTGCCGGACGAGCTGATCGAGGCGGCCCGGGTGGACGGGGCCTCGCACGCCCGGATCTTCTGGTCGATCGTCGTGCCGGTCGCCCGTCCGGCCATGGCCGTCCTGGGCCTGCTGACCTTCATGACCGCCTGGAACGACTTCTTCTGGCCGATCGTCGCGCTCTCCTCGCAGGAGCCGACCGTCCAGGTCGCGCTGCGCCAGCTGGGCGGCGGCTACGTCCACGACCAGTCCGTGATCATGGCGGGCACCCTGCTCGGCACCCTGCCCGTGCTGCTGGTCTTCGGACTGCTCGGCCGCCAGATCGTCGGCGGGATCATGCAGGGCGCGGTCAAGGGCTGACCGACGCGGCAGCCCTCCGGCCCTCCCCTCACCTTCTTTGGAGCCTTTTCATGACCACGCTCGACGCGTCTCCCCTCGCGCAGACGGGGCTCGCCTTCCCGGCCGGTTTCCGCTGGGGCACGGCCACCGCCGCGTACCAGATCGAGGGCGCGGCCACCCTGCACGGCCGGACGCCGTCCATCTGGGACACCTTCAGCCACACCCCCGGCAAGGTCCTCCACGGCGACACCGGGGACACTGCCGCCGACCACTACCACCGCGTGGCCGAGGACGTGGCCCTGCTGAAGCGGCTCGGCGTGAGCGACTACCGCTTCTCGGTGGCCTGGCCCAGGGTCCGGCCCACGGGCCGGGGGCCCGCCGACCGGCGCGGCCTGGACTTCTACCGGCGCCTCGTCGACGCGCTGCTGGACGCCGGGATCCGGCCCGTGGCCACCCTCTACCACTGGGACCTGCCGCAGGAGCTCGAAGACCTGGGCGGCTGGCCCGTACGGGAGACCGCCGAGCGGTTCGCCGAGTACGCGGGGCTCGTGGCCGGGGCGCTCGGCGACCGGGTCGCCGACTGGACGACCTTCAACGAGCCCTGGTGCTCGGCGTTCCTCGGCTACGCCTCGGGGGTGCACGCCCCGGGCCGCACCGAGCCGGAGGCCGCGCTGCGGGCCGCGCACCACCTCAACCTCGCCCACGGCCTCGGCACGGCGGCGCTGCGCGCGGTCCTCCCCCGCACGGCCGAGGTCTCGCTGACGCTGAACCTGCACGTGGTGCGGCCGCTGACGCGCTCCGCCGCCGATCTGGACGCGGTGCGCCGGATCGACGCGGTGGGGAACAGGATCTTCCTCGACCCGGTCTTCCACGGGCGACTGCCGGAGGACCTGGTCCGCGACACCGCCGGGCTGACGGACTGGTCCTTCGTCCGGGACGGCGATCTGGCGGCGGCCGCCGACCCGATCGACTGGCTGGGCATCAACTACTACGCGCCGACGGTGGTCGCGGCCGCCGACCCCGCCGCGGGCGCCGAGGACGCGGGGCCCTCCCCGTGGGTGGGCACCGAGGAGCACGTGCGCTTCCTGCCGGCGCCGGGGCCGCGGACGGCCATGGACTGGCCGGTGGACGCGGGCGGCCTGCACGAGCTGCTGGTCCGGCTGCGCGACGAACTGCCGGGCGTGCCGCTGCTGATCACGGAGAACGGCGCGGCGTATGCGGACTACGCCGACCCAGAGGGAGATGTGCACGATCCGGACCGGATCGGCTATCTGCACGGCCATCTGGCCTCGGTGCACCGGGCGATCGCGGACGGGGCGGACGTGCGCGGGTACTTCGTGTGGTCGCTGCTGGACAACTTCGAGTGGGCGTATGGCTACAGCAAGCGGTTCGGCCTCGTCCACGTCGACTTCGCGACCCAGCGGCGCACGCCGAAGGACAGTGCCCGCTGGTACGCCGACGTCATCGCCCGGGGCGGGCTGCCAGCCTGACCACCGCCGCGTGGCCCCGGGTGCCCAGGCTCCAGGTGCCGGCGCCGGAGATCCGCACCGCGTCGTACGGACCGAGGACGACCGGCCCGGACGCGGTCCCGGGTCCGGTGCCGGCTTCGAGTCCCGGTCCGGCCTCGCGTTCCGTTCCGCCTTCGCGTTCTGTTCCGGCTACGAGCCCCGTTCCGGCTTGGAGTTCCGCCGGGCCCAGGAGCGCGACCACCAGCAGGGTCTCGCCCGGCTCGGTGGTGAGCGCGAGGGTGCCCCGTACGACCGCGGTCCGCGCCCGCACCCGGTCCCGGCGGTACATCACGTTGAAGTTCACGACGGGCCCGTCGAGGAGCCGGCAGTCCGTGGGGGCGTCGCCGGGGAAGTCCTGCGGCGCGTAGCGCTCGTCGACGAGGCGGCGGGCGCCGGCCACCGTGAGGTCCATGCCCGCGCCCTCGGCCAGGGTCAGGGTGCGGTCGACCCCGGGGAAGCCCGAGAACGGCCCGTCGGCGGCCACCTCCGCGAGGCTGATCCGCCAGCCGAAATCGGCCAGTCCGGCGCCCTCGGGCCAGGCCGCGATCTCGCGGGTCACCCCGCCGGCGTTCTTCCAGGCGACCGCCGCGCGGTCGCCCGCGCGCAGGATCCGGATCTCGTTGCCGCCGGCCATGGCGCTGTTCCTTCCGTCGGGTACGCACCGCCCTGCGCGGGGCGGTGCGTACCCGGGCGGCCGTGGCCGAGCCTATCCACCCCGCGGTCTACCCCACCGAGAGGTCGTCCCCGTACACGGCGCCCTGCCCGTACCAGCCGTGCAGGTAGACGGTGACCGTGCCGGAGGCGCCGGTCGTGAAGGGGACCGTCAGCTTCGACCAGCCGGTGGAGCTGGTCCACGTACTGGCGCTCGCGCCGCCCCGGACGCCCAGGTAGGCGTAGCTGCCCTGCACCCAGCCGGCCAGCGTGTACTTCGTGTTCGGGACGAGGGTCAGGGTCTGGGCGCACTCCCCCGTCAGCGAGGAGGTGGGTGCGGTCTTCAGCGCGTACGAGCCCCCGTGCGCCGGGGCGCCCACCACCGCGCCGCCGCTCTCGCAGGTCCACGGGGCGAGGGCGCCGCTTTCGAAGCCGCCGTTGACGAGTGCACCGCTCCCGCCGCCCGGGCCGGTGACCGTGAGGGTGAGGGTGGCGGTGTGCGTGAGTGCGCCGGCGGTGCCGGTGACGGTGATCGGGTAGGTGCCCGGGGCGGCCGAGGCGGAGGCGGCGACCGTGAGCCGGGCCGAGCCGCCGGCCGTCACCGAGGCCGGGTCGACGGAGGCCGTGACTCCGGCGGGTGCGCCGGACGCCGCCAGGGCGACGGTGCGCGCGGTGCCGGAGACGACGGCCGTGTTCACGGTGGCGGAGGCGGATCCGCCGGGCGCCACGGAGGCCGAACCGGGCGCGAGGGAGAGCGAGAAGTCGTCGGCGACGGGACCGCCGCCGCCGGTGAAGGGCGCGAAGGTGTGGCTGAAGTACCAGGGGTCCTGGACGATGCCCGAGCACGAGTCGGAGCCGCCGGTGCCCGGGCAGCCGCCGTTGTCGCGCTGGAGCGCCCAGAAGGACAGCGTGTTGATGCCCTTGCCCACCGCCCAGTCGTGGACGGCGGTCGCGTCGGCGGTGGTGAAGGTCTCGGCGGGGCCGTAGTCGTCGATGCCCGGCATCTCGGTGACGCCGACCATGCCCCAGAGCTGGGCGGGGGTCTTGGCCGGGTACAGGCCGGCGAGCTGGTCGTGGAGCCCGGTGGCGGCGGTCTGGGTGTCGGTCGCCATGTGGTGGGTGGCGCCGTCGTAGTAGTCGAAGGTCATCAGGTTCACGACGTCCACCTGGGCGCCCGCCGCCTTGGCGCTCTTGAGGACGGCGAGGCCGCTGCTCGCGAGGCCGCTCGTCGTGGTGGGCAGGGTGTACGAGACCTGGAGCGGGCGGCCGTTCGCCGCGGCCCAGTCCTGGACCTTCTTGATCGCCTGGTTGCGCCGGTCGATGCCCGCCTTGTCGGTCAGCGAGTTGTCCTCGATGTCCATGTCGAGCCGGGAGACCTCGTAGGTGGTGATCACCTTCTCGTACGCGGCGGCGATCGCGTCCACGCTGGTGCAGCTGTCGGCGATCTCGGTGCCGCCGTTGTCGGCCGCGTAGCCGCCGAAGGAGGGGATCACGTCGCCGCCGCGCGAGCGGATCGTGGCGAAGTCGGCGCCGAAGACGGAGGCGGAGACGGGCGTTCCCGTGTCGCCGTTCCAGTACGGGGTGCAGGAGCCCCTGGCCTCGGTCTGTACGAACGCCATGGTCAGGTATTTCGCGCCGGACTTCTGGGCGAGATCGGCGGGGCTGTCGGAGGCGTACGCCTCGAAGTACGGGGCGAAGACGTGCGGCGGCAGCGGGGTCGCGGCGTGGGCGGCGCCGCCGGCGCCGAGGACGAGGCCGGCGGACGCGAGGACCGTGGTCAGCGCCGCGGATAAGGCATGGAGGGGCCTGGGACGTCTCATCGATGCTCCCGGTGGGGCGCGAGCGAACGGGCGGACGCCTCATGATTGGTCTGGACCAAGCGTGGGTCAAGGGCCCTGACCGCTCCGGCCGCCGGGGCGGGAACGGGAGTTACACCAGGCGCCGGGTGGTGAGGGACAGCGAGACGTGTCCGGGGTGTCCGAAGTCGGCGGAGCCGCCCTCGGCGGTGTCCGGGTCGATCGCGTACACCATCAGCGGGCTGCTGCCGGTGGGACCCGTGGCGGTGGCGCGCAGCCGGTAGCGGTCGGTGCGGACGGCGTCGGGGGCGAGGGCGGTGCCGCCCGTGTAGAGGTGGGCCGGTTTGGCGTCGGCGGCGATGCGCAGGTCCACGGCGCGCCAGGCACCGGTGGCCGGGTCGCGGCGTTCCAGGACGAAGGGGGCGGCCGGGCCGGGGAGGTCCCCGGGTTCGCCGGTCAGGGGCTCCATCTGGAAGGCGACGAGCAGGTGCCGGTAGGCCTGGGAGTTGCCGTTGCGGACGGTGACCGTGAACTCCTGGGCGGGGCCGCCGCGGACCAGGTGCAGCGCGCCGCCGGGGGCGGTGGCGGTCAGGGACAGCCGCGTCGCGGGGGCCTGGGGCGCCGTCGGCGTCTTCGCGGGCGCGGCCGGGGACGCGGCGGCGGGGGTGGCGGTCGGCGTCGGCGTGGGCGCCGGTGCGGAGGAGGTCGGGGTGGCCGGTGCGGTCGCCGTCGGGGACTCGGAGCCGGCGGGCGAGGGGCTCGCCGACCGGGCGGGAGCGGCCGGGCGGTCCGGGTGGCCGGAGCAGGCCGTCAGGGCGGCCGGGAGCGCCGCCAGTACCGCCGAGGCGATCAGCAGACGGGGTCTGACGTGCATGGTGTGCCCTCCTACGGCTCCCGTGAGGCCAGGACCGTAGCAAGCCCGGGCCAGCGGTACGGAGGGGCGGGGGATGACACTTCGGTATCGGTTCCCGGCCGGGGGGTGCGGCCCGGCGTCCGGGGGCCACGGCCGGGCGTCGAGGAGACGCGGTCCGGCGCCGAGGAGAGGCGGTCCGGCGCCGGGGAGACGCGGTCCGGCGCCGGGCGGACAGGGTCCGGGGCCGGGCGGACAGGGTCCGGGGCCGGGCGGACAGGGTCCGGGGCCGGCGGGGCCGCGTCCGGGGCGGGCGCGGGAGGGCCCGTACTCCCGCGCCCGCCGGGGACGGTCAGCCCTTGAAGGCCTCCTGGCGGACCGGCGAGGCCTCCGCGAGGGCCTTCACGACCGCGTCGGTCCCCGCCCGGAGCCCGTACACGGGAGTGCCCGGCTGCTGGCGCCACGAGTCCTCGATGCCGCCCGCGTCGACGGTGTCGAAGCCGAGCTCGTCGATGAGGGCCCGGACGGTCCGCTTCGCCGCCGCGTCGTCGCCGGCCACCGGGAGGGCCACCCGGTCCGGGGCCCCCGCCGGGCGGTGCAGGCTCAGGAGGTCCTCGGCGTACGTCCCGTTGAAGGCCTTGACCACGGGGTGTCCGAGGTGGCGCTGGCTCCAGCCGCTCTCGGTCAGGCCCTCGTCCTCGATCTCGGCGATGCGGCCGTCGCGCTGCTGCGGGTAGTAGTTGCCGGTCTCGACGAGGACGAAGTCCTTCGCCGCTTCGTCGAAGAGGCCGGCGGGCAGGTTCGCCACGTTCTTCAATGGGACGGTGACCACGACGACCTCGGCGCCCCGCGCCGCCTCCGCGACGGTGACGGGCGTGGCTCCGGTCTCCTTCGCGAGGTCGGCCAGGGTCTCGGGGCCGCGGGAGTTCGCCACGGACACCTCGTGTCCGAGGGCGGTGAGGCGGCGGGTGAGGTTGCCGCCGATGTTGCCTGCGCCGATGATGCCGATCTTCATGAGCTCTCCAGTGCGTGCAGGGTGGTCGGGTGCTGCGTGGAGTCCGAACCACCGGGCGCCGCCGCGCATTCCGCGTCCGGCCCTCCCGCCCCACGGATCCCCCGTACGAGTGACCGGTTCCCGTCCGTACGAAATCAGCCAGGGAACTCCGGCGGCGCATGACCGGAAATCGACTTCGATTGCCGCGCGATGAGATCCGTACGGGTAATTCGTTTACACGTGAACATCCTCGTCAACCGGTGGTAACTTCACGGGACTCCAGGGTGACCGTGAGAAAGAGAATCGCCGTGCGGTCGGAAACAAGCCGTACACCACTCGACTTTCACAAGATCCCTTATGTAGTGTTTCATTCATTCGCCGCCCCACCAGGGGGCGGAGAGCAGGCGCGGCCGACCACCGCCCCTGTCCTGCTCGTTCGCGAAATACGTGACCCGACACGAGGGACCAGTATGCGGTTCCAGCTTTTGGGGCCGCTGAGTATTGCCCACGGCCCGGAAACCGTAGTTCTCAAGCCATCCAAGCCGACCAGTCTTCTCGCCGCTCTTCTTCTGCATCCCGGGGTCGTCGTTTCGACCACCTATCTGGTGAGCGCGGTGTGGGACGAGGATCCGCCGGCCACCGCGCGCGCCGCGTTGCAGACGTGCGTCCTGAGGCTGCGGAGGTTATTCACGAAGTACGGCATATCCACGACCACCATCGAGGCCGTGCCGGGCGGTTACCGGATGCACAACGACGCCGAGACCCTCGATCTCGTCCTCTTCCGCGCCCTGACCTCGCGGGCGCCGGCCGCCGCCGGACCGGGCGAGGAGCTGTACCGGCTGCGCGAGGCGCTGTCCCTGTGGCACGGGCCGCCGCTCGCCAACGTGGCCTCGCGGATGCTCCGGCGCGACGCGGTGCCCTCGCTCGAACAGGAGCGGCTGCGCGTGCTGGAGCGGGTCTGCGATCTCGAACTCGCCGCCGGGAACTGCCACCAGGTGCTGGTCGACCTGTACGAGAGCGCCCGCCGCCATCCGGTGCGCGAGCGCTTCACCGAGCAGCTCATCGAGGCCCTCTACCGCACGGGGCGGCAGGCGGAGGCCCTCGCCGAGTACCGCACGGTACGGGACCGGCTGCGCGACGAGCTCGGCGTCGACCCGGGGGCCGGACTGCGCCGCCTGGAACTGGCCATCCTGCGGGCCGAGGAGCTCGGCGGGCCGGAGGCGGCTGCCGTGGGTGGTCCGGCGGCGCGGCCGGCCGTCGGGCCCGCGCCGGGGCCAGGGCCAGGGCCAGCTGTGGCACCGACCGTGGGGCCCGCCGCGCGGCCTCCCGCCGAGCCCGATCCGCCGCGGACCGCCGCCGCCCCGGGTGCGCTGCACCTGCCGCCGGCGCGGCCGGCCGGGCCCGCTGCGGACAGCGGCTGGCGCGGGGTGCCCAGGAAGGGCTCCGGGCGCCCGGGCCTGGCGCCCGTGCCCGGGTTCGCCGGGCGCGAGGGAGACCGGGGGGCCATCGCCGCCCGGCTGACCTCTGCCGACGGGCCCCGGCTGGTCGTCGTCTCCGGGGCGCCAGGCATCGGCAAGTCGGCGCTGGCCCACCAGTGCGCGTACGAGGTCCGCGGCGAGTTCCCCGGCGGGGTGTTCACCCTCGCGCTGACCCGGCCGGACGGCGGCCCCCTCACCCTGGACGAGGCCCGGGAACTGCTCCCCGGGCCCGGCGACGGCGATCGCGGCCGCCGGCTCCTCGTCCTCGACGACGCGGCCGGCGCCGGGCAGGTGCTGCCGCTGCTCCCCGCGGCCGAGGACGCCGCCGTACTGGTCACGAGCAGACGGGGACTCGCCGCGGTCGTCGCCACGCACGGCGGCGCCGTCCACCGGCTGGACGTCCTCGGGCCGGACGAGGCGTACGCACTGCTCGCCGGGCTCGTCGGCGCCGACCGGATCGCGGCCGAGGCGCGGGCGGCCACGGAACTCGCGGGCGTCTGCGGGCACTTCCCGCTCGCCCTGCGCATCGCGGCCGGCCGGCTGCTGACCCGGCCCGGCCTGTCCGTGGCGGACTGCACGGCCTGGCTCGCGGAGGAGCCACCCGCCCGGCTCGCCCTCGCCGAGGATCCACGGCTCTCCGTGGCGGAGGTGTTCGGGCAGGCCGTCGGCGCCCTCTCGCCCGAACTGCGCGAGGTCTTCCTCCGCTTGGGCTCCCTCGGGCCGCGGGCCCCCCTCACGGACGCCGGGTCCGAGACCGAGCTCGAACAGCTCGTGGAGGCCGGGATGCTGGAGGACGGACCACCCGGCGAACCGCCGTACCGCCTCCACCCCTTTCTCCTCGGCTACGCGCGCTGGCTGGCCCGCGGGCCCCTCCCCGCGGCCGCCGCCCCCGTCGCGCGCTGACCTCCCGCTCCCCTCCCTCCCCCTCCCCTCCCTCGTCCTCCCCTCGTCCTCCTCTGTCTTCTCCCTCCACCCACACCGCACCCAGGGGTGTCCCATGTCCCAAGCCAGCTACGAGACCGTCGCCGCCTCCCGGCCCCGGATACGCCGGGACGTGCTCTTCACCGAGACGCCCGACGGTGTGCTGTTCCACAACTCCGACGGCGGGTTCCGCCTCACCGCCCGCTCGGCGTACCGGTTCGCCACGCTGATCGTCCCGCACCTCACCGGGGAGCACTCCGTCGCGCAGCTCTGCGAGGGCCTGGGCGCCGCCCAGCGCGCGATGGTCGGCGAACTCGTCAAGACGCTGTACGAAAGGGACTTCGCCCGCGCGGTGCCGGCCCCGCGGACCCCCGCCGGCCCGGTGCCCGACCCGGACGTGGCACGGCGGTTCGCGCCGCAGATCGCGTACGTGGACCACTACGCCGACGAAGCCGAGGACCGGTTCCTGCGCTTCCGCGGTACCCGGGTCGCGGTCCTCGGCGAGGACTCCGTGGCCCGCTGGTGCGCCCTGAGCCTGGTCCGCAACGGCTGTGCGGTCGTCGGTGTCCTGCCCGGCGCGGAGCTCGGCCCCGTCGAGGAGGACGCGGAGGAGGCGCGGGCGGACGGCTGCCCGGTGGAGATACGCACGCTGGTCCCGGACGGGGATCCCTTCGGGTGGGCGGAGTTGGCGGGGTTCGACTTCGTCGTGGTCACCGGGGGTCATGCGGCCCCCGCACGGCTGCTCCCGCTGCTGCGCGCCGGGATACCCGAGGGCCGCACCCTGCTTCCGGCCTGGTCGTACGGCTCCGACGCCGTCGTCGGCCCGCTGATGGCCGCCGGGACCGAGGGCTGCTGGGCCTGCGCGGCGCTGCGGCTGGGCTCGGCCCGCCCCGGCTCCGGGGCCGCCGCCGACCTGTGGAGCGCACTGGCCCTGCCGGGCACCGGGGCCGTGCCCTCCGGTCCCGTGCCGGGCCGGCCGCTGGCCGCGATGATCGGCAATCTCCTCGGGTACGAGGTCTTCCGCGCGGCCACGGGCGCGCTGCCCGCGGAGACCTCCGGGCGGCTGGTCGTCCAGGACATGGAGTCGCTCGACGTCACGGCCGAGCCGCTCTTCCCGCACCCGCGCTGCCCGTTCTGCGCCGGGGACGAGACGGTCGACGCGACGGGAGACCGGGCGGCCGGGCAGCCGGTGGACCTGGCCGCGGCGGGCACTTCGGGCGCCCCCGGGCTGCCGACGCTCGACACCGCCCGCGAAGCGGACGCACTGGTCGAGGAATTGAACCGGCGCTCTGCCATCGTCCGCCCGTTCGCCGGGGTGTTCACCCGCTTCGCGGACGAACCGCTCACCCAGATCCCGCTCAAGCTCGGGGTGGTCGAGCTGGGCATCGGTCATGCCGGTCCGCGCGCGGTCGCCGCCTTCGACGTCCACCACGTGGCGGGCGCCCGGATGCGCGCCCTGGACTCCGCGGCGCTCGTGTACGCCGAGCACGTCGTCCCGGCGCGCGGGCTCGTGGCCGGCTCCCGCATCGAGGCCCCGGCCGCGCTCGCCCTCGCCTCCGGGCTGCCGGGCCGGTCCACCGTCCACCAGCGTGCCGTGTCCCTCCTGACGAAGGAGCCCCTCCTCGTCCCGGCGGGCGCCGTCCGCCCCTTCGGACCGCACAACGCCGACCGGCTCTTCGAACGGACCCGCGCGGGGGCGGGCGCGGGCCCCGCCCCCGCCGACGCGGCAGCGGCCGGGCTCCTCTCGGCCCTCGCGTACGACGCGCTGCTGCGCACCGTACGGGGCACCCCGGCGGCCCCGGTGCCGCTGCCGGACCCGGACGGGCCGGACGCCGAACTCGCCTTCCTCGTACGGTCGGCGGACCGGCTGGAGCTGCCGGTGGAGCTGCTCGACCTCGGCGAGGGCGGCCGGAGCGGCGTGACCGTGCTGCTCGCCCGGTCCGCGGGGCGCTGGGCGGTCGGCAGCGGCCTGGACCGGCGTACGGCGGCCGTGGCCGCGCTGCGCGAACTCCTCGGCGCGGCCCAGTACGAGGCCGACCGGGCGGCCGGCGGCCGGCCCGCGGACACCGGCGATCCGCTGCTGCGCGATCTGGACCCGCGGGCCCTGGCGGTCGGCGGCGCGGGCTCCGGCTCGGGCTCGGGCGGCGAGGCCGTGGAGGCGAACGGAGCGGCCGGGGAGGTCGGTTGGCCCCAGGTGCTGGAGCGGCTCGGCGCCGCCGGGCGCGATGCGTACCTGGTCCCGACGGGCGCGCCCGAGCTGGCCTCCGCCGGGGTCCACACCGTCCGGGTGCTGCTCACGGCGGTGCGGGAGCCCGGCGATGACGCGTAGCCTCCCCGTTCTGGTCCGGGCCGATGCCGGCGTGCGGGACGTGCTCGGGGCCGGGGCGGCCGAGCGGTTCACGGCGTTGCTGGACCGGGCGTTGGACGAGCTCGGCGGACCGCCGGTGGAGCTGTCGGTGCTCGGGGCGCACAATGCCTTCGCCGAGCCCGAGCCCGATGAGCCTGAGTCCGATGAGCCTGAGCCGGAGACGGAACCCGGGCCCCTGCCGGCGGAGATCGCCCCCGCCTTGCCCGTACGGCTGTACGGCCGTCAGGCCGTGGTCGGCCCGGTACCGGTCCCCGGCGGCGGTCCGGGGTGTGCCCGGTGTCTGGAACGGCGCTGGCAGGCCGTACGGTCCGTGGCGCTGCGGGACGCCCTGGAGCTGGGCGGCGGCACCCGGGCGGCGGGCGACTGGCCGCACGCCCACGCCTTCGCCGCCGACGCCCTGGCCGCACTGGTCGCAGGTGCCGCGGGTGCCGCGGCCCCCCGCGGGCCGTTCCCCGAGGTGCGGTCCCTGGACCTCGGCACCGGAGCCGTCCGGCGGTACCCGCTCGTGCCCGACCCGGAATGCCCGGCGTGCGCGGCGCCCGTCGCCGACGAGCCGCGCGCCCTGGAACCGCTGGAGCCCGCGCCGAAGTACCGGCCGGGAACCTTCCGTACCCGGCCCGTGGAGTCGTACGCCCTCGACGTGGCGGCCTTCGCCAATCCGCTGTGCGGGGCGCTGGGGCCCTCCCTCGTCCAGGACATCTCCTCCACCTCCACCTCGGCGACCATCGGCTGCTTCTCGCTGCGCTCCGGCCCCTATCTGCGCGAGACCTTCTGGGGCGGCCACACCGACTCCTTCGACCGCAGCGCCCGGGTCGGGGTCCTGGAGGGGCTGGAGCGGTACGCCGGGATGCGCGCCCGGGCCCGGACGACGGGCGTGCGCGGCTCGCTCACGCGGCTCGGCGCCGACGCCGTGGACCCGCGCGAGGTCGGCCTGTACAGCGAGCGGTTCCATGCGGACAACCCGCGGGTGCGGCCCTTCGACCCCGGCCGGGAGATCCCGTGGGTCTGGGGCTGGTCGCTGCGCGACCGGGTCCCGCGCCTGGTGCCCGAGGTGCTGACGTACTACCACTCGCCCGGTCTGGAGAACCGTTTCGTACAGGAGAGCTCCAACGGCTGTGCCACCGGCGGCAGTCTGGCCGAAGCGGTCTACTTCGGGCTGATGGAGGTCATCGAGCGGGACGCGTTCCTGCTCGCCTGGTACGGGCGCCAGCCGCTGCCCGAGATCGACCCGGCGACCAGCGGACGCACGTCGACCCGGGTGATGGTGGACCGGCTCGCCCTGTACGGGTACCGGGCACGGTTCTTCGACACCCGGATCACCTTCCCCGTCCCGGTGGTGACCGCCGTCGCGGAGCGGTTCGACGGCGGACCCGGCCGGATGTGCTTCGGGGCGGGCGCCGGTCTGGACCCGGAGTCGGCGCTGGACTCGGCGCTGTGCGAGATCGCGACGGACGCCGTGAACCTGCCCGGGCGCACCGAGCGGGACGGAGCCCGGCTGCGCGCGATGGCCGCGGACTTCGACCTCGTCACCGCGCTCCACGACCATCCGCTGGTGTACGGGGTCCCGGAGATGGGCCGGCACGCGGACTTCCTGCTGCGCGCCCCGGCCCGGGAGCCGCTGCGGCCGGTCGCGGCGCTCCGCCCGCCCGAGGAGCGGTGGGGCGGCGCCGCTGGGGCGGACGACGTGCGCGAGGACCTGGCGCGCTGCGTCGACGCGGTGGCCGCCGAGGGCTTCGACGTGGTGGTGGTCGACCAGACCCTGCCCGAGCAGCGGGTCCTGGGGCTGCACACGGTGAGCGTGCTGGTGCCCGGACTGCTGCCGATCGACTTCGGCTGGTCGCGCCAGCGGGCGCTCGGCATGCCCCGGCTGCGGACCGCCCTGCGCGCGGCGGGGCTGCGCGAGCGCGATCTGGAACCCGCCGATCTCAACCCGGCGCCGCATCCCTTCCCCTGACCGGCCGCATCCCATCGCATCGCATCGCATCGCGCCCGACCGTGCGTGCATCCGACCGTCCGACCAACCGGCCAACCGGCCGTCCGTCCGTCCGTCCGACCCGACCGTAGGAGGACCCGTGGGCTACGCCCATGACTACGCCACCGCCATCATGCACCGCGGCCGGGTGCCGATGGAGCCCGTCGACTTCGTACCCGACTGGGCCGACCGCCCGCGCAAGGCGAAGTTCCATCCGGGCGCGGAGACCCTGCCGCTGCCCGAGCCGGCGCCGGATCCCGTGGACGGGCCCGTTCCGGGGTTCACCCTGCCGCTGCTCTCCGGGATGCTGCTGGACTCGTACGGGCTGACCGGCCGGCGCCTTGGCGTCCAGGCCAATACGGATCTGGCGGCGCTGCCCCACTACCCGCAGGCCAACTGGTCCCGGGGGACGGCCTCCGGGGGCGGGCTCTACCCGGTCGCCGTCCACTGGGCGGCCGGACCGGGCGGCCCGCTCACCCCGGGCGTGTACCACTACGCGCCGCACCAGCACGGGATGCGGCGGCTGCTGACCGGTGATGTCGGGGGTGACGTCCGGGACGCGCTGGGGGCCGACGCCCCGGCGCACGCCTCGGGCGCCTCCCAGTACCTGATCCTGAGCGTCAAGTACTGGCAGAACTCCTTCAAGTACAACAGCTTCTCCTTCCACGCGGTGAGCATGGACGTGGGCACGGTTCTCCAGACCTGGCGGCTGTGGGCGCGGGAGCACGGGCTGCGGATCGCGCCCGTGCTCTGGTTCGACGAGGAGCGGCTCGCCCGCCTGCTGGGCGTGGACCACCGGGAGGAGGGTGTCTTCGCGGTCGTGCCGCTGGAGTGGGAGGGCGACCGTACGACCACGACCACGACCACGGACACGACCACGGACACGGGCCCGGCGCTCTCGTCCCGGGGCCCCGCCGCCGTCCGCCACCGTGACCGCGAACGCTCCCGCCGCGTCCTGGCCTTCGAGACCCTGCACCGGATCCACGAGGCCACCCTCGGCCGCGCCGCGGACCGCCCGGAGCCCGGTGCGCTCGACGCCGCCGCCGCCCGTCCGCCGCGCGGTACGGATCCGGTGCCGCTGCTCGCGCCCGCCACCGGCACCGCCGGCGTCCGAGCGGCGCTGCGGGCCCGGCGCAGCAGCTTCGGCCGGTTCGACGCGAGCCGCCCGCTGGGGCCGCAGCAGCTGGCCGCCGTACTGGCGGACTGCGCCCGGGCGGCCGTCGGCAGCGAGGCCGAGCGGCCCGGAGGGCCGGGGCTGACCTCGCTGTACGTCTTCGTCAACCACGTCGAGGGGGTCGCCCCCGGTGCGTACGCCTACGATCCGGCGGCCCGCACCCTGCGCCTGGTGGTCCCGGGCCCGCCCGGCCCGTTCCTCCAGCGCAGCTACTTCCTCTCCAACTACAACCTGGAACAGGCGGGTGCGGTGGTCGTGCCGACCGTACGGACCACCGCCGTGCTCGACGCGGTGGGCGACCGCGGCTACCGCCTCGTGGGCGCCACCGTCGGGGCGGTCGCGCAGACCTTCTACACCAGCGCCGCCGCCCACGGGCTGGGTGCGGGCGTGGCGCTCGGCTTCGACACCATCAGCCACATCGAGGAGCTGGGGCTGACCGGCACCGACGAGGCACCGCTGCTGATCATGCTGCTCGGCCACGAGCGGCCGCGGCCCGCCGACTTCCGCCACGAGATCGCCTGACCCCGGCCCCGGCCCTCTCCCCGCCACCGCCACCGACCCCGACCCCGACCCCGACCGCGATCCCACCGACGACAGAACCAGGACGATCAGGATGAACACCACCACCGAATGGCAGGCGGGAAACCGCTTCATGCTGCGCGTGGCCGGCCTGCCCCTGACCGCGGTCGACGCGCTGCGCTGCCCGGACACCAGCCGCTGGGCGGCCGAGGTGCTGTCGGCCGAGGACTCGCTGCGCGCCGACGCGGAGCAGCTGAGCGAGGCCCTGCACAAGGCGGTCGGCGCGACCGACCCCGGCCCGGGCGGCGAGGGCGCGGCCCGGCGCCGCGCACTGCTGCGGCTGCGCCGCCAGATCCACAACGGCAGGCTGCCCGCCGACCCCGACGCGGCCGTACGGGAGGTCTCCGACGTGGACGGCGTCGCGGCCGGGCACCTCTCCGCCTGGGTGTTGCGGCGGCGCCGGCTGGACGCGCTGCTGGCCGAGGGGGCCGGGCTGCTCGGCGGCGACCTCGGGCGGGGCCGCGCCGCGCTGCGCGAGCTGCTCGGGGACGACCGGCTGCGCAGCGGCCTGCTGCTGGCCTCGCCGGTGCTCGAAGCGCAGCTCGACGCGTACGCGGGGGCCACCGGCGTGCCCGGTGGCAGGGCCCGCAAGGTGGAGCGCTCGGTGCTCTCGTACGTCTACCGCACGGCCTGCAAGACGAGCCCGTTCAGCACCTTCACGGCGGTGGCCACCGGCCGGTTCACCCCCTCGGCGGCGCCGGGGGAAGGCATCCGTACCGCGGGCACCTGGACCAGCCACGTCCGGCTGAACGTCGTGGTGCTGGCCCGGCTCGCCGAGCTGATCCTCGCCGATCCGGTCCGGCGGCGGGACCTGCCGCTGCGCCCGGCCTCCGGCTGGGGGCGCGAGGACGACCGGATCCGCTACGTGCGGCGCTCGGTCACGGCGGGCGACGACGCGGCGGCGGTCACCTTCGACGCCGTCAGGGACCGGCTGTTCTTCCTGCGCCGCAGCGGCACCCTCGACCGGCTGCTCGCCCTGTTCGCGGAGCGCCCCGAACTGCGCCACCAGGAGCTGGTCGACTGGCTGGCCTCCGAGCAGGGTGCGGCGCCGGCCGACTGCGAGGCGTACGTCGGCGCGCTGCTCCAGCTCGGCATGGTGCGGGTGCCCTGCCTGGACACCGAGGTCCACGACGGGGACCCGCTGCGCGCGTTCCAGCGCTCGCTGTCCGCCCTGGAGCGGCCGTGGGCCGAGGCCCTCGCCGGTCTGCTCGACGCTCCCGGCGCCGTACTGGAGCGCTATCCGGCGGCCGGGGCCGGCGAGCGGGCGGAGCTGCTGGGCGAGCTGCGTGCGGGCCTGCACCGGGTGCGGCGCGAACTCGGCTCCCCCGACGCCGCGTTGCCGCAGACCCTGCTCTACGAGGACGTGAGCGCGGGCCGGGAGCTGGCCTGCCCGGAGCCGGCCTGGGCGGCGGCGGACGCGGGCGGCGGGGCGCTGCGCTCCGTCGAGCGGATCCTGCCCGCCTTCGACCTCACGCTGGCCCAGCGGATCACCTTCGAGGGGTTCTTCACCGCCCGCTACGGCCCGGGGGGCCGCTGCGAGGACCTGCTCGGCCTGGTCCACGACTTCCACGAGGACTTCTTCGACCAGTACCTGTCCTTCACGGCCCGGCGTACGCCCTTCGACGCGCGCGGGGAGTACGTCCCCGAGGAGAACTGGCTGTCCCTGCCCGGCATTCGGGCCCTGGACGCGGCGCGGCGCGCCTTCGTCGGCCGGATGCGGGCGGCCTGGTCGGCGTACGCGGAGCGGGGCGCGGGCGAACTGCGCCTCACCCAGGAGGACATCGAGGCGGTGGCGGGTGAACTCGACCCGGTGCTCCCCGGGTTCGCCCCGCGCTGCCACCACCTCCAGTCGGCCCGCGATCCCGGCACCGGGGAGCGGCTGACCGTGCTGAACCGCTCGTACGGCGGTCTGTCGTTCCCCTTCAGCCGCTTCACCCACGTGTACGAGGGGGGCGAGGACGGTCCGGGCCTGGCCGAGGGGCTGCGGGCGACCGCCGCCGAAGTCACCCCGCCGGGCGCGGTGTTCGCCGAGGTCACCGGCGGCCCCGTGACCACCAACCTCAACCTGCACGGTCGGCTGACCGACTACGAGATCGTCTGCCCGGGAGAGAGCGGCAGCCTGCCGGAGGACCGCCGGCTGCACCTCGACGACCTGTACGCCGAGCACGTGCCGGACACCGGCCGGGTGGTGCTGCGCTCGCACCGGCTCGGCCGCGAGGTGATCCCGGTCTACCTCGGCTATCTCGTTCCGCTCGCGCTGCCCGCGATACCGCGGACGCTGCTGCTGCTCTCCCCGTCCTCGATGTCCCCGCTGGACGTGTGGGCGGGGGTGCCGGAGGGCGCCGCGCACGGCGGGGTGCGCACCCGGCCGCGCGTGGTGCACGGGGACCTCGTACTGAGCCGGCGCAGCTGGACCACCACGGCCGGTGAACTGCCGGTGCACGGTGCGCAGGAGGCCGGGCACTTCCTGGACTGGCAGCGCTGGCGGCAGGTGCACGGGCTGCCGGAGCGGGTGTTCGCGACCGTCTCCGCCGGGCCCTCCGCGCTGGGGGCCAAACCGCAGTGCGTGGACTTCTCCAGCCTGCTCTCGCTCGCGGCGTTCGAGCCGCTGCTGCGCGATCCCGGCCACCGGGTGGTCTTCCGCGAGATGCTCCCGGACGGCGGCGCCCTGCACACGTACTCCGAGCACGGCGCCCACGTCGCCGAACTCGCCGTCGAGACCTTCACCACCCTCATCCGACGCCCGGAAGGCGGCCCCCGATGTCAGAGCTGACCGAGAAGCGCGGCGCGGAGGAGAGCCGCGCCGAGAGGCGCGGTGCCGAGGAGCGCGGTGCCTGGCAGGCCGTGCACATCTTCTACGCCGCCAACCCGACGCCCCTGCTGGTGCGGTGCGTGCGCCCGCTGGTCGCCGGCCTGTCGCGGGACGGCCTGCTCGCCGGGCACTTCTTCATCAACTACTGGCTGGAGGGACCGCACGTACGGCTGCGGCTGCGCCCCGCCACCTCCGGTGCCGGGCCCGAGGTGCGCCGCCGCACGGAGGAGGCCGTCACGGCCTTCCTCAAGGCCCGGCCGGCGCTCTACGAGGTCGACTCCGGCTTCCTCAACGAGTTCTACAACACCCTCTTCGACATCGAGTTCCCCGAGGGCGACCGGGCCGCGTTCATGGGCCCCGACGGTCGGATGAACCTGCGGCCCAACAACAGCTACGCGTACGAGCCGTACGAGCCCGAGTACGGGAAGTACGGCGGCCCGGCCGGAGTCGAGCTCGCCGAATGGCATTTCGCGCACTCCAGCGATCTCGTCATGGACGCGCTGAGCGGAATGAACCTGCACCTGCGCACCGTGCTGCTCGGCACCTCGGCCCAGCTGATGATGGTGATGGCGGGGGTGTTCCTGCCCGACCGGGAGGAGCTCGGCGGCTACCTCGACCGCTACTACGATTTCTGGCACCGGGCGTTCCCCGGCACCGGGTTCATCGGGTCGGCGGAGTACGACCGTACGTACGAGCAGACCGGCCCCGGGATCGCGCGCCGCTTCGCCGCCGTCCGCGAGGCGCTCGCCGCCGGGGAGACGGGCCGGCTGCCGGGCTTCCTGGCCGGGTGGGCGGAGCACTGCCGGGAGCTGCGCGGGCGGGCCGAGGAGCTCGCGAGGGCCGGGGACCTGGTCTTCCGCTCCTGGGACGGCACGCGCGACGAGCGGGTCACGGATCCGGCGGCCGCCCTTCCGCTGCTGCTCTCCCCGTACATGCACATGACCAACAACCGGCTGCACGTGACGATCCGGGACGAGGCCTATCTCGCGCACCTGCTGGGCCGGGTGCTGCGCGAGGGCGCCGGCGGACCGTCCGGCTCCGGGCCGACCGGGGCGGTCCGGGCGTGAGCACCCCCGCGGGGCTGCTGGAGCACCGGCCGGCGCTGCGCCCGGGTATCCTGCTGTCTCCGCCCCTGCTGAACGGGCCGGCCGTGGTCCACCTGGTCAAGGACCCGGTGTCCGGGGCCTCGTTCGAGATCGGCCCGAAGGAGTTCTTCCTCGTCTCGCGCCTGGACGGAACCCGTACGCTCGCGGAGATCGGCGTGGCGTACGGGGAGGCCTTCGGCCGTCGGCTCGGCGAGCGGAACTGGCAGCAGCTGCTGACCCTGCTCGGGACCCGGCGGCTGCTCGCGGGAGGTCCGCCGCCCGCCGCGGCGGAGGCCGCCGGCCCGCCGAGGACCGGGAACCTGCTGCGCGGCACCCTGCGGCTGGTCGCGGACGCCGACGCGACGACGGCCCGGCTGCACCGGTTCCTGCGGCCCGCCCTGCACCCGGCGGTGCTGGGCCTGCTGCTCCTCGGCTGCCTGGCGATGGAGGGGGCGCTCGCCGCCTCGGCCGGTGGGCTCGTCCGCGATCTGTGGTGGCTGGCCTCGCACCCGGTGCCGCTGCTGGCGGTGGCCACCCTGCTGTGGCTCAGCACGGTGCTGCACGAGTTCGCGCACGGGATCGCCGCCCGCCACGTCGGCGGAACCGTCGGCGAGATCGGGCTGCGCTGGCGGCTGCCCGTCGCGATCATGTACTGCACCGTCGACAACTACCGCTATCTGCGCCGCCGCCGGGACCAGCTGGCCGTCGCGGGGGCCGGGGCCTTCGCCAACCTGCTCTTCCTCCTGCCGTTCTTCGGCTGGTGGACGGCCCTCGCGCCCGGGGACGCCACCGGCAGGGTGCTCGGCGCCCTGCTGCTGCTCGGCAGCGCCCAGGCACTGGTCAACCTCCTCCCGCTGCCACCGCTGGACGGCTACACGATGCTCGGCCACGCGCTGCGCGTGACCCGGCTGGCGCCCGCGTCTTCCGCGTACGTACGGGTGCGGCTGCGCGACCGGGCAGCGGTGGCCGGCTACCCGGCGCGGGCCCGCCGGATCTACACCGGGTACGCCGCCGGCTCCGCCCTCCTCGTCCTGCTGGCGGCCTGCGTGCTGACGGCCGCCGTCTGGTACGCGATCGCCACCGCTTCCACCACTCCTTCCTGATCCCGACATCCGCGAACGACACCGAGGGAATGCACCGCCCATGACGACCGACAGCACCCAGCCCCCCGACTCCTCGGCCATAACCGTCAGGGACGTACGCAAACGCTATGGCGACCGCCAGGCCGTGGACGGGATCTCCCTCGACGTCCGGCGCGGCGAGTTCTTCGGCCTGCTCGGGCCCAACGGCGCGGGCAAGACCACCCTCATCGAGATCATGGAGGGACTGCGGCAGGCCGATTCCGGCACGGTCCGGGTCCTCGACCACAGCCCCTGGCCGCGCAACACCGCGCTGCTGCCCCGGATGGGCGTGCAGACCCAGGCCTCGGCCTTCTTCGTACGGCAGAGCGCGCGCGAGCACCTCGCCACCGTCGCCGGGCTGTACCGCGCCGAGCCGGCGGCCGCGGACCGCACCCTGGAGACGGTGGGACTGACCGGGCAGCGCGACGTACTCGTCGAGAACCTCTCGGGCGGGCAGCGCCAGCGCCTGGCCATCGCCTCGGCGCTGGTCCACGGCCCGGAGCTGATCTTCCTGGACGAGCCGACCGCCGCCCTCGACCCGCAGGCCCGCCGCGATCTGTGGGAGGTGCTGCGCGTCCTCAAGAGCGAGGGCCGCACGATCGTCTACACCACCCACCACCTCGACGAGGCCGAGGCCCTGTGCGACCGGGTGGCCATCCTGGTCGACGGCAAGGTCGCCGCCCTGGACTCCCCGCACCGGCTGGTCACCGCCGCCGGCGCGCCCTCGCGGCTGTTGCTGCCGGCCGGCCGGATCGAGCTCGCGCGGGCCATGGCCCTGCCCGGGGTGGCCCGGGCGAGCCTGCAAGGCGGCTCGCTGGTCCTGGAGACGGCCGCGCCCGGCAAGGTGCTCCAGGCCGTCGACGCGCTCACGGGGCTCGACGGGGTACTGACCCGCACGGCCACGCTGGAGGACGTCTACCTCGAACTCACCGGCCACGCCCACCCCGTAGACGCCACGCACCCCGCACCCTCCCACACCACGGAGTCCCAGGCATGAGCGCGTACACGGCCCTGACGGCCGCCGGCTACCGGGCGCAGGTCCGGGACAAGGCCACCCTGTTCTTCACGTTCGCCTTCCCCCTGCTCTTCCTCGTCGTGTTCGGCCTCATCTTCAGCGGGCAGGACGTGGAGCAGAGCGGCCGCCCGTACATCTCGTACATCGCGCCCGGCGTGATGTCGTGGGGCGTCGCCAACGCCGCCGTGTTCGGCATCGCGTTCACGCTGATGCAGTGGCGGCGCGACGATCTGCTCCGGCTGATCCGGCTGACCCCGACCCCGCTGACCACCGTGCTGGCCTCGCGGTACGTGCTGGCGCTCGTCGTCGGCGCCGTACAGGCCGCGGTGTTCATCGCGGTCGCGATGCTGCCCGGGTTCGGACTGGTGCTGGACGGGCGCTGGCCGCTGGTGCTGCCCGCGCTGGTCCTCGGGATCACCGCGTTCATGGCGATCGGCGTGATCGTCGGGACGTACGCGAACACGCCCGAGGCCGTCGCCGCGATCGCCAACTGCATGATGGTGCCGATGGCGTTCCTGTCCGGCTCGTTCCTGCCGCTGGACATGATGCCGTCCTGGCTCCGGTCGGTCTCCCGGGTGCTGCCGCTGCGCTACCTCAACGACGCGGCGACGGGCGCGCTCACCGGTTCGGGCTCGCTCGCGGCGATCGGCACCGGCTGTGCGGCCCTGGCCGGCTTCGCCCTGCTGTTCGGCGCGATCGGGCTCAAGACCTTCCGCTGGAGCAACCGGACATGAGGGCGCCCCTCCCGAACTCCCGCCGTCCCGCCGCCCCCGGCGCCCCCGACGGGTCTCCGCTGGAGGCGGCCCGGCGCGAACTGGCCGGGGCACTGGCCGGACTCGGCGCCGACGTGGTCACCCTGGGCGTGCACGACGCGCTCGGGCCGCGCACCGCCGACCCGTTCGCGGCGGTGCGCCCGGCCGCCACCGTCCATCTGAGCGCCCGGGCGGTACTGATCGGCCCCTGGGGCGGGGACGGCTCCGCCCCGGCCTGCGGGCAGTGCCTGGCGATGCGCTGGCAGCGGCTGCGCAGCCGCAGCGAGCGCGACGCGCTGGAGACCGGCAGCGGGCCGCCCACCCCGGTGGCCGCGCGGTGGCCGCTGCTCACCCCCGCCCTGCGCGACGCCGCGCACGCGCTCCACGGGGCGGTGTTCGGCGGGTACGCGAGCGCCCCCGGCCCGGCGGCGGCCGACCGGTCCCTGCCCCAGGTCACGCGGCTGGACCTGGAGACCCTCCAGGTCCGCACGTACGCCCTGGCCGCCGACCCGCTCTGCCCGGACTGCGGACCGCGCGGCGCCGGCGCCCCGGCGCCCTTCACACCCGTCTCCCGGCCCAAACCCGCCCCGGGCGCACAGCGGCTGCGCGCGGCGGACTCGTACCCGATGCCGTACACGGCACTGGCCAATCCGGTGACCGGGGTCCTCGGCGGGGGCACCTGGACCGACATCACCTCGCCCACGACCGCGCCCGTCGCGGGCAGCGTCTTCATGCGGGGCTACGCGGGCCTGACCGACGTCACCTGGAGCGGGCAGGCCAACAGCTACACCGCCAGCCGGGACCTCGCGTACCTCGAAGGGCTGGAGCGGTACGCCGGCACGCACCGGCGCACCGGAAGCTCCCTGCTCACCGCCTCGTACGCCGAACTGGGCGACCGGGCGCTGGACCCGGCCGAGTGCGGCTTCTACGCTCCGCGGACCTACCGCGACGATCCGCTGGTGTCGCCCTTCGACCCCGAGCGGCCCATCCCGTGGGTGTACGGGCATTCGCTGCGCGACGACCGGCCCGTGCTGGTCCCGGCGCGGCTGGTGCACTACAGCGCGGGGCTGGCGGCCGACAACTTCGTCTTCGAGTGCTCCAACGGCTGCGCCATCGGCAGCTGCACGGAGGAGGCGCTGCTGGGCGCGCTGCTCGAACTGATCGAGCGGGACGCCTTCCTGCTCGCCTGGTACGGCGGACTGCCGCTGACCGAGATCGACCTGGGCTCGGTTCCGGGTCCGGCGGTCCGGACGATGGCCGACCGGGCCGCGCTCCAGGGGTACGAGGTCCACGCCTTCGACAACCGGATCGACCTGGCGGTGCCCGTGGTCACCGGGCTCGCGGTACGCCGCGACGGCGGCCCCGGGCTGTTCGCGTTCGGGGCGGGCGCGGCGCTCGATCCGGCGGCGGCCGTGGAGGCCGCGCTCTCCGAGGTCCTCACGTACATCCCGCACCTGCCCCGGCAGGTAGCGGAGCGCCGGGGTGAACTGGAGGCGATGGCCGGCGACTTCGGCCTGGTACGGCACCTCAAGGACCACGCCCAGTTGTACGGGCTGCCCGCGATGGCCCCGTACGTACGGCCCTACACGGAGCCGGCGGGTATCCGGCCGATGGACGCGCTGTACCGGCCGGAGCCGCACCCTGCGCGGGGCTCGGGCGAGCGGCCCGACACCGGCGATCTGCGTGACGATCTGCTGTACTGCGTCAGGGAGTTGACGGAAGCGGGCCACGACGTGATCGTCGTCGACCAGACGACCCCCGAGCAGCTGCGGATCGGGCTGCGCACCGTGTGCGCGGTGGTGCCCGGGCTGCTGCCGATCGATTTCGGCTGGTCGCGGCAGCGGGCTCCGTACCTGCCGCGGCTGCGGTCGGCGCCGCGCCGGGCGGGGCTGCGGGAGACGGATCTGGCGGAGGAGGAGATCCGGATGGTCCCGCACCCCTTCCCCTGATCCCGCCTCGGATCCTGCGACGGTGCCCCGGCCCCCGCGCTGCGCGGGAGCCGGGGCACCGGTGCACGTACGTCCTGGGCTCGGGTCAGGCGCTGCAGGAGGTCGTGCTGGTGGTCGAGGAGCAGGTCGAGGTCGAGCTGCAGCTCGTGGAACCCGCGAGCACGACCTCGCTGGCGTCCGAGTAGTCGGAGATCTCGAACGTCTCGGATTCGAGTTCGAGGATCTCGTCGGCGAGCGAGGCGAGGGGCGACTTCTCCATGATGGCTCCTTCGATCGGTGGGCGGGGGCCTGTTGCCCCTCCATCAGAGCCCCTCGCGCCGTCAGCTCACCCCCCGGACCGCTGGCATCTCGCTGACAGGAAGTGTCAGCGCCCTGACGCGTCCGCCCCGCGGTCCCTGTCCGACCATGGGGCCATGCTCTCCGCTCTCATCAGGCCGCTGACCACCCTCTACCTCGAACTGCACCGGGATCCGGAGCTGTCGGGCCGGGAACGGCGCACGGCGGCGCGGTTCGCCGGCGCGCTCGAAGCCGAGGGGTACGCGGTGACGCACGGGATCGGCGGGCACGGCGTCGCCGGGGTGCTGCGGAACGGCGACGGGCCGACGGTGCTGCTGCGCGCCGAGCTCGACGCCCTGCCCGTACGGGAGACGACCGGGCTGCCGTACGCGAGCGGGGGCGGCGCGGCGCACGCCTGCGGGCACGATCTGCACCTGGCCGCGGCGGCCGGGACCGCCGCCCTGCTGGCCCGGGCGCCCGGCAGCTGGCGGGGCACGCTCGTCGTGGTCGGCCAGCCCGCCGAGGAGACCCTGGAGGGGGCGCGGGCGATGCTGGAGGACGGGCTGTACGAGCGGTTCGGGCGGCCCGACGCCGTCCTGGCCCAGCACGCCGCTCCGCTGCCGGCCGGGATGGTCGCGCACGGGTACGGGCCGATGACCGCCGGGAGCGTCACGTTCCGGATCGTGGTGCACGGGCGCGGAGGCCACGCCGGAGCCCCGCACCTCACCGTGGACCCGGTGGTGACGGCCGCCCACGTGGTGACCCGGCTCCAGACGGTGGTGGCGCGCGAGGCGGCCCCCTCGGAGCAGGTGGCCGTCACCGTCGGCTCCTTCCGGGCGGGCGAGCGCGCGAACGTCGTGCCCGGCCGGGCCGAACTGGGCGTCACCGTACGGGCGGCCGGCGAGGCGGCGCTGACCCGTGCGGCGGCCGCCGTGGAGCGGATCGTCCGCGCCGAGTGCGCCGCCTCGGACTGCCCCCGGGAGCCGGAGATCGTCCGGGTGGGGTCCTCGCCCGTCACCCATCCCGATCCCGCGACCACGGCGGCCGTACGGGAGGCGCACGCGGCCGAGTTCGGCGCGGAGCGGGTGGCCATGTGGCCGCCGTCCCTGGCCACCGAGGACTTCGGGCTGTTCGGCGACGCGGGCCGCGAGCTGCACAGGGCGCAAGGGGTGCGCCTCGCGTACTGGATGCTGGGCGTGATCGGCCCGGCGGCCTGGTCGGCGGCGCCCGGCGCCACGGCCGCGGAGAAGCTGGCCGTCCTGCCGTCCAACCACGCGCCGGACTTCGCGCCGGACGTGCGCACGGCGCTCCCGGCGGGGGTGCGGGCCCTGCGGGCGGCGGCGCTGAACTGCCTGGGTTCGCCCCGATAGGCGGCTGTAGGCCATCCGCGTCGCATTCAGGCCATTTCGCACGTTCCGAGAACCGTCCGCCGGGGTGGTGGCGTCGGTGGGTTCAGTGCGGCCGACCGCACCACGCCGCACCGCACCGCGCACCGTTCAGCACCGCACCGCACCGGCACGTACTCAGCACGGCGAAAGGTCCGAAACGATGTTCAAGTCTCCGGCCAAGCGCACCGCTTCCCTCGCCCTCGCGGCCACCGCCGCGACGGCCGCACTCACCCTCGCCCTCGTCACCAGCGCCTCCGCGACCGCCGGCGCCGGCGCGCCGCAGGACGGCCGGGCCGCCGCCGCGGCGCCGTCCGTGTCCGGCAGCCCGGAGGGCGCGTTCTCCCGGATCGCCACCTTCTACGGTGCGTACATCGACGCGGTATACGACGGGGACGGCACACGCGCGAAGCAGCTCCGGGCCTCCTACCTCTCGGCGCCGCTCCAGCGCGAGCTGGCGAAGTGGGAGGAGACCAACCACGCGGACGGCGTGCTGCGCGCCCAGAACGTGCCGCTGGAGTGGAAGGTCACCTACGTCGACAGCGGCACGGGCAAGACGAATGCCACCGTCACCCTGACCTGGAGCGGCAGTGACACCACCCAGCTCCACGTCCAGGCCGACCTGAAGACCCGGAAGATCCTCTCGATCAAGGACTGACGACGCACGGACATGCGGGTGGGGGCCGCCGCCGGCGGCCCCCACCCGGTCGAGAACGCGCGGCGGTTACGCGCCGCTCGCCTTCAGCATGTCCTCGCGCTCCACGATCTTCACGCGCTCGCGGCCCTCGGGCTCACCCAGCGCCTTCTCGGCCGCGTCGAGCTCGTACCAGCCCTCCCACGTCGTGAAGCGGACGTTCCGCTCGGTCAGGAAGACTTCGACGGCCTCCGGCGCGGGCGCGGCGGGCGTCCGCAGGCGGCCGCCCGCGTGGTCCGCCAGGAGGTTCGCGACCGTCTCGTTCGCGTCGCCCTTGGTGTGGCCGATGAGGCCGATCGGACCGCGCCGGATCCAGCCCGTGACGTACGTGGACGGCAGGTGCGCGCCGGCTTCGATCACGCGGCCGCCCTCGTCCGGGACGGTGCCGCTGTCGACGTCCCACGGCAGCTTGGGCAGTTCGTCGGAGAGGTAGCCCACGGCGCGGTAGACGGACTGGACGTCCCAGTCGGTGAACCGGCCGGTGCCCTTGACGTTGCCCGTGCCGTCCAGCTCGGTGCGCTCGGTGCGCAGGCCGACGACCTTGCCGTCCTCGCCGAGGATCTCGGCGGGCGACTCGAAGAAGTGCAGGAAGAGCTTGTGCGGGCGCCGGCCGATGTCGCGGATCGCCCAGTTCTCCAGGGTCTTGGCGACCATGTCCGCCTGCTTGTTGGAGCGGCGGGTGGCGATCGAGCCCTCGTCGTAGTCGATGTCCTCGGGGTTGACGATGACCTCGATGTTGGGCGAGTGGTCGAGCTCGCGCAGCTCCATCGGGCTGAACTTGGCCTGCGCCGGGCCGCGGCGGCCGAAGACGTGCACCTCCAGCGCCTTGTTGGCCTTGAGCCCGTCGTACACGTTCGCCGGGATCTCGGTCGGCAGCAGCTCGTCGGCGGTCTTCGCGAGGATCCGCGCGACGTCGAGGGCGACGTTGCCGACGCCGAGCACGGCGACCTTCTCGGCCTCCAGCGGCCAGGTCCGCGGGACGTCGGGGTGGCCGTCGTACCAGGAGACGAAGTCGGCGGCGCCGTAGGACCCGTCGAGCTCGACGCCCGGTATCGCGAGCGCGCGGTCGGCCGTCGCGCCGGTGGAGAAGACCACGGCGTCGTAGAACGAGTGGAGTTCGTCGAGGCCGATGTCGTTCGGGTAGTCCACGTTGCCGAACAGGCGGACCTGCGGCTTGTCGAGCACCTGGTGGAGGGCGGTGATGATGCCCTTGATCCGCGGGTGGTCGGGGGCGACGCCGTACCGGATCAGGCCGAAGGGTGCGGGCATCCGCTCGAAGAGGTCGATGGAGACACCCGGCTCGGCGGCCGCCTCGGACTTCAGCAGCGCGTCGGCGGCGTAGATTCCGGCGGGGCCGGCACCGACGATTGCTACCCGGAGGGGGCGAGTCATGACTGGTTCCCTTCGACCGAAAAACACTGGATCAACGGAACCCTAAACTAAGGGAACCCTAAGCCAGCACCCACCCCCCGCTTATGGCCCTATAAACAGAACTTATGACTTGCCCAAGACATCCTTGGGGGCGCCGGTCACACTGGAACCAGGAGGCACTCAGGAGGTACCGCATGGATCCGGTCGCGGCACTGGAGCGGATCGCCTACCTGCTGGAGCGCGGGCAGGCACCCACCTACCGGGTACAGGCCTTCCGCAAGGCGGCGGCCGCCCTCGTGCGGATGGGCGAGGGCGAGGTACGGGAACGGGTCGAGGCGGGCACCCTCGAAGCGGTCAAGGGCATCGGGCCGAAAACCGCCCAGGTGGTGCGGGAGGCGGTCGGCGGAGCGATCCCCGCGTACCTGCAGACCCTGGAGGACGAGGTCGCGGCGCACCCCGAGGGCCCGCCGGCCGGTCCCGCCGCCGTGGCGCTGCGCGCGGCCCTGCGCGGGGACTGCCATCTGCACTCCGAGTGGTCCGACGGCGGCAGCCCGATCGAGGCGATGGGCCGGGCGGCGGCCGCGCTGGGCCACGAGTGGGCCGTACTCACCGACCACTCGCCGAGCCTGACCGTCGCCCGGGGGCTCTCCCCTGAGCGGCTGCGCGAGCAGCTGGACGTGGTGGCGGAGCTCAACGAGGGGTGGGCGCCCTTCCGGCTGCTCACCGGCATCGAGTGCGACATCCTGCTCGACGGCTCCCTGGACCAGGAGCCGGAACTGCTGGACCGCCTCGACCTCGTCGTCGGGTCCGTCCATTCGAAGCTGCGGATGGAGTCGCCCGCGATGACGCGCCGGCTGCTGGCCGCCGTGCGCAATCCCCTGATGGACGTCCTGGGCCACTGCACGGGACGGCTGGTGACGGGGCGCACCCGCCCGGAGTCGCAGTTCGACGCCGAGGCGGTGTTCGCCGCCTGCGCGGAGTCGGGGACCGCCGTGGAGATCAACAGCCGGCCCGAGCGGCTGGACCCGCCGCGCCGGCTGCTGCGGCTGGCCGTGGAGTCCGGGACGCTGTTCGCGATCGACACGGACGCGCACGCCCCCGGCCAGCTGGACTGGCAGCCGACCGGCTGCGAACGGGCCGTGGAGTGCGGGGTGCCGACCGAGCGGGTCGTGAACACCTGGCCGCGGGAGCAGCTGCTGGAGTGGACCCGGACCCGCCGCCCGCCGGCGTCCTCGCCGGCAGCCGCTGCCTGAGCCGACACCGGCGCCCGGCGCCCGGCGTCCGCAGCCCGGGGACCGCAGCCCGGGGACCGCAGCGCAGTGGTCCGTCTCAGCGGAGCGGTCCGTCTCAGCCCAGGCCTGCCAGGTCGCTCCCGCGGACCACCAGGAGGACGACATCGGCTGCGGCGACCGCCATCGTCGCGAGGAACGGAATCCGGCTCCGGCCGGTGGGCCGCCCGACCCCCAGGAGGACCGCCGAGGCCGTCGCCGCGAGCAGCCCCCAGCCGTACGGCGGCACCCGCCCGGGCGGTCCGGCGACCAGGGCCACGGCCGAGCCGAGGACCAGGAGCCCCCCGACGGCCGCCGCACGCCGCGCGCCGATCCGGTGCGGCAGCCCCGACACGCCCGTGGCGAGGTCGTCGTCGATGTCGGGCAGCACGTTGGCGAAGTGCGCGCCCGCGCCCAGCAGGGCCGCGGCGGCCGTCAGCCACCACGGCGGCCACGGCGCGCCGGGCAGGCCGAGGGTGACGAAGGCGGGGAGCAGCCCGAAGGCGAGGGCGTACGGGAGCCACGAGACGGGGGTGTTCTTCAGCCGCAGGTTGTAGGCCCAGGCGGCGGCCACCCCGCAGAGGTGCGCGGAGCCGGCGAGCCATCCGGCGGCCAGCGACAGCGGGACGCACAGGAGCAGGGCCGTGAGCGCCGCGGCCGTCACCGCGGCGGGCCGTACGGCGCCGCGGACCAGGGGTTTGTCACGGCGACCGGTCGCCAGGTCCCGGCGCAGGTCCGCCCGGTCGTTGCACCAGCCCACCGACAACTGGCCGGCGGCCACCGCGGCCACGGTGAACGCCGCCCCGGGGAGGGCGCGCCCCACGGCGGCGGCCAGGGCGGCGGCGAGGAGCGTCACGGCGGCCGCGGGCACCGGATGGCAGGCCCCGAGCAGACCGGACACGGCGGGCTTCCGCGGGGCGGCCCCGGCCGCCCCGGTGGGCACGGTCAGGGCTGCGTCCGGGGTTTCGGCTCTGGCGCGGGGCACTCCATCACGCTATGCCGCGCCGCGCCCGATATGCCGTATTCATCACGAAGTGTCAGTTGTTCCCTATGTTGAGGCAATGACGCGTGTCCTGGCCGTGAGCAGTGTCTTCCCGCCCCACCGCTATCGGCAGTCCGAAATCGCGACGGCGCTCGCCCGCTTCCTCCCTCCGGGGGCCGACACCGCCCTCCTGCACCGGCTGCACGCCGCGGTGGGCGTCGAGTCCCGCCACCTCTGCCTCCCGCTGGAGCGCTACGGTCCGTCGAACGACTTCGGCCGGACGAACGCCCTCTTCCTGGAGGGCGCCGAGGAACTCGGCGCCCGCGCCCTCGAAACCGCCCTCGCCGCGGCCCACCTGAAGGCGCACGAGGTGGACCTGATCATGTCGACCACGGTCACCGGGCTCGCGACGCCCTCGCTGGAGGCCCGCATCGCCGGCCGGACCGGTCTGCGCCCCGACGTGAAGCGGCTGCCGCTCTTCGGCCTGGGCTGCGCGGCGGGCGCCGCCGGGCTCGGCCACCTCCACGACCATCTGACGGGCCACCCCGACCACGCGGCCCTGCTGCTGTCCACCGAGCTCTGCTCGCTCACGCTCCAGCCCTCGGACACCTCGGTGGCGAACCTGGTGGCCGGGGCACTCTTCGGCGACGGTGCCGGGGCGCTGCTCGCGGTGGGCCGCGGCCATCCGCTGCACGGTACGAGACCGGGGCCGTCGGTGGTGGCCGCGCGCAGCCGCCTCTACCCCGGCACCGAGGGTCTCCTCGGCTGGGACATCGGCCACTGGGGCTTCCGGATGGTGCTGGGCCGGGAGCTGCCCGCCCTGGTCAGACTGCACGTGGCCGAGGAGGTCGAGACCTTCCTCGCCCGCCACGACCTCAAGCCGCCGGACGTCGACGCGTGGATCGTCCACCCCGGCGGGCCCAAGGTCCTCGACGCGCTGGCGGACGCGCTGGCGCTGCCCGACTCCGCCTTCGCGGCGAGCCGGCGCTCGCTCGCGGACGCGGGCAACCTCTCCTCGGCGTCGGTCCTGCACATCCTGAACACGATCCAGGCCTCCGGGCCTCCCGCACCGGGTTCCGTCGGGCTGATGATCGCCTTCGGACCGGGCTTCGCCTCCGAACTCGTCCTCCTGCGCTGGTGACCCCATGTCTGTGACGCTGACCCCCTCCATGGAGCCGTACCTGCTCCTCATCGGCCTCGTCGCGGCCGAGCGGCTCGCCGAACTCGCCACGGCCCGGCGCAACACGCGCTGGAGCCTGTCCCGCGGCGCCACCGAACACGGCCGGGGCCATTACCCCGCCATGGTCGCCCTGCACACCGCGCTGCTCCTGGGCTGCGTGGTGGAGCCGCTCGTCGCCGACCGCCCGTTCCTGCCCGCACTGGGCTGGCCGGCCCTCGCCCTCGCGCTGGCCGCCCAGGTCCTGCGCTGGTGGTGCATCGCCACCCTCGGCCCGCACTGGAACACCCGGGTCCTGGTCGTCCCGGGGCTGCCGCTGGTGGCGGCCGGTCCGTACCGGCTGCTGCGCCACCCGAACTACGTCGCCGTCGTCGTCGAGGGCGCGGCGCTGCCGCTCGTGCACACCGCCTGGGTGACGGCGGCCGCCTTCACCCTGCTGAACCTGCTGCTGCTCGGCGTACGCATCCGCTGCGAGGAGGACGCCCTGGCGCACGCCGCACCCGTCTACCGCAGCGCCGTACCGGCGGAGGGCCGGGCCCGGTGATCGACCTGCTCGTCGCGGGCGGCGGCCCCGCCGGGCTGGCCACGGCCATCCACGGGGCGCTGGCCGGCATGGAGGTCGTGGTCCTGGAGCCGCGCCCCACCCCGATCGACAAGGCCTGCGGCGAAGGCCTGATGCCGGGCGCCGTACGCGGCCTCCGGGAGCTGGGCGTCCGCGCGCCGGGCCACCCCTTCCACGGCATCCGCTATCTGGACGGGGTGAGCGGCCTGCACGCGGAAGGGCGGTTCCGCGCCGGGCCGGGTCTCGGCACCCGGCGGACCGTCCTCCAGGCCGCGCTGGCCGAGCGGGCCGAGCGGCTGGGCGTACGGGTGCTCGCGCGGCGCGTCGGCGAGGTCCGCCAGGACGAGGACCGGGTCGGTGCGGCCGGTCTGACGGCCCGCCACCTCGTGGCGGCCGACGGCCTGCACTCCCCCGTCCGGCGCGGGCTGGGCCTGGCGGCGCCGCCCGCCCCCGGCCGGCTCCCGCGCTACGGCCTGCGCCGCCACTATGCGGTGGAGCCGTGGAGCGACCTGGTCGAGGTCCACTGGTCGGCGCGCTGCGAGGCGTACGTGACCCCGCTGGGGCCCGACCGGGTCGGCGTGGCGGTCCTGACCGGCGAGCGCGCCCCCTTCGACGTACAGCTGGCGCGGTTCCCGCTGCTGTGCGAGCGGCTGGCCGGCTCCGCCGGTTCGGCGGTGCGCGGCGCCGGGCCGCTGCGCCAGCGGGCCCGGGTACGGGTCGCGGGGCGGGTGCTGTTCGTCGGGGACGCCGCGGGGTACGTGGACGCGCTGACCGGCGAGGGGCTGACACTGGCCGTGACGGCGGCGGGAGAACTCGTGCGCTGCGTACGGGAGGGCCGGCCGCAGGCGTACGAGCGGGCCTGGCGGGAGCTGTCGCGCAGCTACCGCACGCTGACCGCGTCATTGCTCTGGGCACGCCAACAGCCCCGGCTCGCGGGGCGGATCGTCCCGTTGGCGGCCCGGCTGCCCCGGGTGTTCACGCACGGGGTCAACCTGCTCGCGTAGGGCGGCGGCAGCGCATGCGACGGGGGCGGGACCGGCACGTGTCGCCGGCCCCGCCCCCGTCGCGCGGTCAGCCGCCGGCGCCCGCCCGGGCCCGGGGCGACCGGTTGCCGAGCGCCAGGCCCGCCAAGAGCGCGGCGGCCGCGGCGCAGAGCACCGCCGTGACGCCCGCCCAGGCCTGGGAGGCGCTCACCGCACCCTCCAGCGGGTCGAAGGCCGCGAGGCCGCCGACCACGTGCAGGGCGACGACGGCGACGGCGGCCACGGCAGCGGCCCGCCACGCTCCGGCGGTGTCGCGCACCGCTATCAGCGCGCCGAGCCCGAGGCACAGCGCGGTGGCGAGGAGCGGAAGGAACGCGACCGGGGTCTCGGCCGACAGCGCCGTCACGTCACTCGGCAGGTGCAGGACCCCGCAGACCAGCAGGGCCGCCGCCACGGGCCAGCGCAGCAGGTGGCGCAGCGGGCCGGAGGGGGCGGGGACTGCGGCCCGGTTGCCGTTCGGGCCGCGCCGCCCGTACTTCCGGCGGTACTCCGCGAGCGACTCGTACTGCTCGTCCTCGTAGGGGTCGTCGAAGGGCTCTTCCTCCGGCGGCTCGGGCCGTCGCGCGTACCGCTGCCCGGCGCGTGCCGGTGGTTCGGCCGGGACCGCGGGGACGGCGGGCGGCCGGGCGGGCCGGCCCGCGTGCGACGGCTGGGCCGGGTGCACGGAGGGGACGGCGGGGACAGCCGGGACAGCCGGGACAGCGGGGACAGCGGGCGGCCGGGCGGGCCGGCCCGCGTGCGACGGCTGGGCCGGGTGCACGGAGGGGACGGCGGGGACGGCGAGGACGGCCGGGACCGCGGGGACGGCCGGGACAGCCGGGACGGCCGGGACAGCAGGCCCGGCCGGGACGGAGTGCGGGGACCGGGCGGCCGGGCCGGGGTGCACGGGCCCGGGGCTCTGAGGGGCCGGGGCGGGATCCGGGGGCGGCTCTCGGTCCCCGTCCGTCCCGAGGATGCCTGCCAGCAGGGCCACGTCCTGGACGGGGCGTCCGACGGCGGCCGCCCGCAGCGTCTGACGGCCGTGCCCGGGACTCTGGCCGGTCTCCTCGAGGAGGCTCACCAGTTCGGCCACTTCCTCAAGGGGCCGGCAGGTGCCGGCGGTCTCCAGCAAGGTGCGTACGGGCTCGGTGCTCGCCGGGGCCGCCTGAGTCGCCTGGGTCGCCTCGGTCGCCGGGGCCGCCTCAGTCGCTGGGGCCGCCTGGGTCGCCGGGGGCTTCGCGCCGGTGGGTTCGGGGGCGGAATCGGGGTCGGGGAGCTCGCGGGGGCCGTCGTCCTGCGTCGCCGCGAGCGTGATGGGGTCGTTCATGGAAAGCTCCGTTCGCCGACGCGCGGGTCTACACATCGCACGCCGGTCAACGTGCGTCATGGGCAGCGCACGCTCGGTCACCATTCACCGGCACCCCGCTCCGCTGCGCCATTCGGGGCGGGCAAACGGGGGAGCCGCCTTCCCGGCCGGTCACCGGGGGCGAGGGTTCGAGATGCGCCCGCGCGGCGCTGCTGGTTCGCTGAATCCGGCCTCCTTACCCCCCACACCCGAGGAGTGATCATGAGCGCAGGCGAAGCCCGCGGCCGGGTCCGGCAGTTGCGCGAGAAGGCGCAGGAGCTGAACACGGCTGCCGAACGCTCCACCGATCCGGAAGAGCGCCGAAGGCTCCAGGAGAAGGCCCGCCGGCTCCAGGAGCAGAGCGAGAAGGAAGACAGGATCGACGACCGGGGCATGGATCCCATGTAACCCCGCCCCGGTTCACCCATCGGCCGGTCGCCACGGGGCACCGGCCGATGCCGTACGTCAGGGACATGACGCCACTTCAGGAGGCGGTACATGAAGGCTACGGAGGCACTGGCCGATGCGTACGGGCGCATCCACGAGGTGGTGCACGACGTGGTCGAGGGGCTCTCGGCCGAGGAGTTGAACGCGCGGATCGACCCGAAGGCGAACTCGATCGCCTGGCTGGTGTGGCACCTGACCCGGGTGCAGGACGACCACATGGCGGACGCTTCGGGCCTGGAGCAGGTCTGGACGGAGCAGGAATGGTTCACCCGGTTCGCCCTGCCGCTGCCGGCCGAGGCCACCGGTTACGGGCACACGGCCAAACAGGTCGGGACGGTCCTGGTCGAGTCGGACGAGCTGCTGCTCGGGTACTTCGACGCCGTCCACGAGCGGACCACCGACTTCGTCCGGGGGCTCTCCGCGACCGATCTGGACCGCGTGGTCGACACGGGCTGGGACCCGCCGGTCACCTTGGGGATGCGGCTGGTGAGCATCCTCTCCGACGACCTCCAGCACGCCGGCCAGGCCGCGTACGTACGGGGCGTCGTGCAGCGCGGATAGCGCCGTTCCGGGTACGCATGAGGACAGAGACGGACGACGAAGGGCGGTCGATGGTGTCCCGTGCCCGCTTCGTACGACGCTGGAGCGCCGTGTGGTGCGCCCTGCTCGTGCTCGCCACCGGGGCCGGACCCGCGTCCGCGGCGTCCGCGCCGGGCGCGCCGGGCGCGGCCACCGAGGACCGGCCGGTCGTGGAGACCGACCGGGGGCCGGTACGGGGCACCGCGCACGGCACGTTCCGGACCTTCGAGGGAATCCCGTACGCGGCGCCGCCGACCGGACCGCTGCGCTGGCGGCTCCCGCAGCCCGCGGCGCGCTGGGCGGGCGTACGCGACGCCGGGGCGCCGGGGGCGCGCTGCGTGCAGCTGCCGGCGGTGGGTCCGGGCGGGCCGAGCGGCTCCGAGGACTGCCTGTACCTGAACGTCACCACGCCGTCGCCTTCGGCGGCCTCGGGCGGGCGGGGGCGGCCGGTCATGGTCTGGTTCCACGGCGGCGGCTTCGTCAACGGAGCCGGTGACTCCTACCGGGCGGACCGGCCGGCCGTCCAGGGCGGTGCCGTGGTCGTCACCGTCAACTACCGGCTCGGCGTCTTCGGCCTCTTCGGGCATCCGGCGCTCGGCGGCGCCCCGGACTTCGCCATCGCCGACCAGCAGGCGGCGCTGCGCTGGGTGCGGTCCAACGCCGCCCGCTTCGGCGGCGACCCGACCGACGTGACCCTCTTCGGAGAGTCGGCGGGCGGGCTCAGCGTCTGCGCGCACCTGACCTCACCGGCCTCGGGCGGCCTGTTCCAGCGGGCGATCCTGCAGAGCGGCTCCTGCTCGACCACCATGCCGCCCCGCTCGCTGCTGCCCACGCTCGGCCGGTACGAGCCCTTCGTGCCCGAAGAGCGCACCGTCGCGGACGGGGTCACGGCGGCGGCCGGGCTCGGCTGCGACCGGCCGGAGCCGGGCGCGGTACTGGACTGCCTGCGCGGGAAGGACGCGGCGGCGCTCGCGACGCCGGAACTGATGATGCGGTTCTCGCTCGTCTCCTACGGCGCCCGCAACCGCGTGCTGCCCGAGGAACCCCGGCGGGCCCTGGAGGGCGGCCGCTTCCACCGGGTGCCGGTGATCGAGGGCATCAACCGGGACGAGATGCGGATCTTCCTCGCGCAGGGCCTGACGGCCTACCCGATCCCCGACGCGGGCGCTTTCCGGGCCCGGGTGGAGCAGTCGTTCGGCGCCGCGGCCGTCCCGGCCGTCGAGGCGCGGTACCCGCCGGCGGCGTACCCGACCCCGGCGCTGGCCTTCGCCGCCGTACTCTCCGACACCTCGTTCATCTGCCCTGCGCTGCGGGACGGCCGGGCGATGGCCCGGCACGTGCCGGTGTACGCGTACCGGTTCAGCGACCGGGACGCGCCGAACTTCACCGGCCTGCCGGAGGTGCCGGGGTTCCCGTACGGCGCCTCGCACGGTTGGGAACTGCCCTACCTGTTCACGATGGATGCCGCCGCCCTGACGGCTCCGCAGCGCGCGCTGTCGGAGCGGATGACCGCCGACTGGACGGCGTTCGCCCGTACGGGCACTCTCCCGGCGTGGCCGCGGTTCGGCCCGGCCGATTCCGTGCTGTCGCTGGCGCCGGGCCCGGGCGGGATCCACCCGGTGAACGGCCCGGCGGAACACCACTGCGCGTTCTGGAACGCCCAGGGGGTGTGAGCCCGCATCACCATGCCGAGGTGGCCACGATGTACCCGTCGCCCGTCCGGACGGACAGGGTGCCGTGGTCCTGGTACACCTGCTGCCGCCAGGACACGAACACGTCCGCCACCCGACGGCCGTCCTCCGCGAGGCCCTTGCCCACGGATCGGGTCGCGAAGGTCACGACCGCCTCCCCGGCATCCCGTCCCTTGCGGACCCGGGCCTCGCTGACGGCCCGTTCGGGCAGGAACTTGTCGGCGCTGGTGCGGCGCTGGGCGTAGTAGGCGTTGAAGTCCCGCGTCATGTCGAACCACCCGGCCCCGCCGCAGGGCCCGGCGCCGTTGGTGATGTCCCCGTCGGTGGGCGGCCCGGCAGACGCGCCGCTCTCCTGATCGGTGGGCGGCCCCGCGTACCCACCCGTCTCCTGATCGGTCGGCGGTCCGGCGTAGCTGCTGCCCGTCTCCTCATCGGTGGGCGGTCCGGCGTAACTCCCCGTCTCCTGATCGGTGGGCGGTCCGGCGTAGCTGCTGCCCGTCTCCTCATCGGTGGGCGGTCCGGCATACCCGCCGCCCGTCTCCTCCTCCGTCGGCGGGTCGGGCAGACCCGTACCGCCGCCGCCCGTCGTCCGGTCGAGGCCGCAGGTCTCCTTCACCGGCGCGGCCGGGGCGGGCGGCGCGGCGGCTTCCCCGCCGGCGTGCCGCGTGCCGCATGCCGCCAGTACGGCGCACATGAGCCCCACCACCACCGCCGCTCTCACGGCCGGCCGGGACCCGGCCGCAGTCGTCCTCGTCATCGTCACGATCGTCCCCCCTTGCCCATGAAGAGGGGACGACGCCTCCCGCGGTTCCACACCGGGCGCTACGGTGCCGCCATGACCAGCCCAGGCCGGCGCCCCCTCCTCTTCCTCGACGTCGACGGACCGCTCATCCCGTTCGGGGCCACCGCCCGCGAGCTGCCGAACGGCTACCCGGCGTACGGGACGCGGCCCGACCCGAACCCCCTCCTCGCCAGGCTCGATCCCGCCCTCGGGTCCCGCCTCCTGGCGCTGCCGTGCGACCTGGTCTGGGCCACGACCTGGATGGCCGACGCGAACGCGTGGGTCGGGCCCCGGATCGGCCTGCCGGACCTGCCGGTGGTGTCCTGGCCGGACCCGTCCGAGCAGGACGACCGCGACCGGACCCACTGGAAGACCCGCGCCCTGGTCGACCACGCCGCCGGCCGCCCGTTCGCCTGGGTGGACGACGAGATCACCCCCGCCGACCGCTCCTGGGTCCGCGCACACCACCCGGCCCCGGCCCTGCTCCACCGCGTGGACGCCCGCTTCGGCCTCACTCCGGCAGACTTCACCACGCTCGCCGCATGGCTGCGCGGCCACACGTTCCCCCAGGAGGTCACCGCATGACGCCGCTCCCCGCCCTGCCCCCGCAGGCCGCCTGGCACGACACGGGCACGAACGTCTTCCGCTGGGCGGCCCGGGCGGACGGACGCTGGTGGGCCCTGCGGCTCAACGACTTTCCCGAGCATCCCCTCCACACCTTGTTCATCGACGCGCAGGTCGTGGGCGACATCGATGACGTCCCGGACACCTGGCGCCTGCGGCCGGGCGCCGCGCTGCCCGCCCTCACCGCGTCGGAACGTGCCGAGGTGCTCGCCCTCATGACCGGCCTCGGATCCTACGGAGCCGAGGCCGGCACCCCGTGCACGGGCGACTGGTGCACCTGCACGCTCCTCACCGACGAGTACGCCGCCCGGCTCGACCGGACGGCGTGACCGCGGACCACACGCCGAACCACTGCTCGGCGCCGAACTCCTCGAACCGCTCCACTTCGGTGAACCCCAGCTTGGCCGCGAGGCGCATCGAGCGGTCGTTGGCGGTCTGGGTGCAGAGCACCACCGGCTCGCCGGGCAGCGCGTCGGCGAACCAGTCGAGCGCCGCCGCGCACGCCTCGGCGGCGTACCCGCGTCCCCACGCCTCCGGCAGGAGCATGTAGCCGAGTTCGGCCTCCCCGGCGTCCGGGCGGAGGTGCCCCGGACGCTCCGCGTCGCGCCGATCGAGCATGATCGTGCCGATCATCGCTCCGTCGAGATCGATCACGAAGAGGCCGGGGCGCCGCCCGGGCACCTCGGGCACCGCGCGTTCGAGCCCCTCACGCGGTCGAGGGCCACCGAGGTGGGCACCCGCCTCTGGCGACGCCAACAGCTCGATGAACGCCGCACGGTCCCGGGCCTCGGACTCGCGGAGCACGAGCCGTTCGGTCCGCATCGGGGCAGGAGGCCAGGCGACGGGTCCGAGTTCGGTCATGGCGGCCAGCCCATCGAAGGCCCGTGCGAGCGATCCGGGCGCCGGATCACCACAGCAGTGCATCCACCCCACGACACGTCAGCGCGGGTCAAAGAGACACCTCCTGGCTCCAAGCCCAGGACGCGGCCACCAGGGAGCGTTCCGCCGCGGCCAGGTGGATGGAGGCGGCCAGCCAGGCGTGGGCGTAGGCGTCCGGTGAGGGGTTCGTCAGGCGGCCGAAGGGGTCGCGGGGGCGGCGGTCCGCCTCCGCGGCGAGGGCTGCGGCCAGTTCGGCCGCCGCGGTGAAGCCCGCCCGGCGCAGGGGGCCGTACGCGGTGAGGGGCTCGGCGGTGCGGGCCGCCTCGGCGACGGCGCGGCGCCCGCCCGCGACCCCGCTTTCGAGCAGTCGGCGTACCCGCCACAGCGGTGAGTCGGCCAGGACGTCCGGACCTTCGGCCGCGGACGGCACAGTTGCCGCGCCGGACGGGAAGTGGCTGCCCTGGAGCACGTCGTAGCCGAGGTCCGCGCGGCCCAGCCATTCCTCGGGCAGGCGCAGCGTGTACTCCGCGCCGGGCACCGGCCCGACGGCCAGCGGGCGCAGCGTCGCGGCGCGGTCCAGGTCGGGCCGTCCCAGGACACGGATCAGCAGCCCCGGATGGGCGGCGATCCGGCGGAGGTTGGCCGTGTGCGGCAGCTCCGGATGGGGGTGGGCGGCGCGCAGCCGCAGCAGGGGCGCGTCCGCTCGTACCTCGCGGACCAGGAGGTCCTCGCCGGCGGCCCCGACGACCGCGACCTCGCAGCCGAGCAGGGCGGTCCCGGCTCCGTCCGGGTCGGCGTCCCGGTCGGCGAGCTGGGCGGCCACGGCCTCGGCCGCCGGGCGGGCGAAGAGCGCGGCGGCCGGCTCCTCGGTCCACGGGACTCCGCGCAGCGGGGTCGCCTGCACCCCGCGTCCGGCGCCGAGGCGGCCGTCGGCGGAGACCGTGGCCCCGGCGATACGGAGCCCCCCGCGCGCGAGTCCCGCATGGTCGAGGGCGGCTCCGCCGAGCGCCACGGAGGCGGATCCGGCGCCGCGGGCGCGGGCCAGGCCGCCGGGGCGGACGTCGGAGACGGAGTAGTGCGAGCCGTCCGCGGCGAGCAGGTGCGTGACCACTCCCCCGTACCCGGTGGCCGACAGGACCGGCTCCCGGCACAAGCCGTACACCCGCAGGCTGCCGCCCGGCCGGTAGGCGCGGCGGGCGGTACCGGTGAGCGCCGGGCCGGCCGTGCCGGACGCCAGCAGTCCGGCGGTGTGGAGGAGTTCGCGGAAGGCTCCGGTGAGGTCGGCGAGCCGGTGGCCGCCGCTGCGGTCCCGGGCCGCGCGCAGGCCCCGTACGACCCGCAGCGCGGCGGCCTCGGCCCGGGGCAGCCCGGCGAGGCGCGCGGTGTGGGCGGCCCGCAGCAGCTCGGCCTGGACCACCGCGCCACCGGCCGTGACACCGGCGGCGAGTGCCTCGGCGGCGGCCCGCCGGAGCGCGGCGGCGGCGCCGAGCTGGGCGGCGGTGAGCTCGGGAGCGGGGTCGGGCCCGAGCTCGGGCCCGGACCCGGGCGCGGCCGTAGGCGCGGGCACGGCTCCGGATCCGCCCGCCGGCCCGCCCGCCGGATCGGCATCGGCATCGGACTCGGGGCTGGACTCGACCCCGGCATCGGGTCCGGACACGGGCCCGGACCCCGCTCCCGTCCCCGCCCCGGCTCCCGGTGCCGGATGCGGATCGGGCTGCGCCAGGAGGTCCGGGTCGGCCAACGGGGCTGCGCCCAGGGCTGCCGCGCGGTGCAGACAGCGGGGCGCCAGCAGGCAGGTGCAGGTGGCCTGGTCGGCCGCCGTGACCGCGCCGTCCGGGCCCGGCCGCAGCGTGACGAGCGCGTCCTCGCCGAAGCGGAAGGTCACGGCCCCGTCGTCCCCCCGGGCCGCGCCCGCGGCGCAGCCCTCGATGGCGGCGTCGAGCTTCTTGCGCAGCCGGGCCGTGAGGTTCTCGACGGCCTCGGCGAGGACCTCGGGGGCCACGGGCGGCAGTTGCGGGGGACCTGCGTTCAACTGGTTACTCGACTCACTGCTCAACGGGATTCTCCACGGAGGCGGTCGCCCACCCAGCGGGCGAGGGCGAGCGGACTGAGGGCGGCCACCGGCATGCCAGCCGCGACGAGCTGCCGGGCGACCGGGACCGAGTACCGGGGCGCACCCGCGTCGTCGAGGGCCGCGCAGCCCAGCAGATGGGCGCCGGACGCGGCCAGTGCGCGGACCTCCCCGAGGAGCCCGCCGATCGGCGCGCCCTCCTCGAAGTCGCTTACCACGACGACGAGCGTGCGGCTCGGCACGGTGATCAGGGAGCGGGCGTGGGCCAGACCCGCCGCGATGTGCGTCCCGCCCCCGACCCGGACCTCCAGCAGCAGCGAGAGCGGGTCCTCGACCCGGTCGGTGAGGTCCACGACCTGCGTGGAGAAGGCCAGGAAGTGGGTGGACAGGGTCGGCACGCCGCCGAGGACCGCGGCCGTGAGGGCCGACCAGATGACCGAGGCCTCCATGGATCCGGAGACGTCGACGACGAGGATCAGCCGCCAGTCCGCCTCGCGGCTGACCCGGGTGCTGAACACGGGCCGTTCCGGGACGACGACCACCCGGCCGTCTCCCAGGCGGCGGGTGTGCGCGAGGTTGGCGCGCAGGGTCCGCGCCAGGTCGAGCCTGCCGCCGGGGCGGCGGGTGGGGCGCGGGGTGGCGAGCCCGGAGAGCGCCGGGCGCATCCGGGTGGCGAGTTCCTTGGCGAGCTCGTCGACCAGCCGCCTGACCAGGGGCCGCAGCCGGGCGAGTTGGGCCTCCGGCATGCCGCCGGCCAGCGACAGCACGGAGCTGAGCAGCTCCACCGAGGGCCGGACGGCCGCCGGGTCGAGCTGGCTCAGCACGTCGGCGCGGCCGGCGTCGGCCGCGTCGGCGAGGACCTCCTCGCGCACGTCGGCGCCGAAGAGCGCTTCGAGCTCCTGCGACCATTCGCGGGCCGTGGGGAAGGAGGCCTCCTGGCCGCCGCCGTTGCCGTTGCCCCGGCCGCCTTCGAGGTCGGCGGAGCCTTCGCCGCGGCCGTTTCCGTACAGCTCGTCGAGGGCGTGGGCGTAGCGCCGGGCACCGGCGGGGAGCCGGTCGCGCCTGCGGCCGAGCAGCAGGCGCCAGCGGTCGGCGGGGGCCAGCCGGTGGTCGCCGCGCAGCGGCGCGGGTACGGGAGTGCCGGACGGTTCGGCCGGTACGGGTGGCCCCGGCTCGGCGCCGGGGGCCGCGGCGCCCCCGGTCGCCGGCCCGTCGAGGGCCTTGAGCGCGGCGGCGCCGGCGGCGTCCGCGGCGGCCCACAGGGCGAGCAGCGCGGGTGGCGCGTCGAGCGACAGGTCGAGGCGGTCGCCGAGCCGCTCGGTGACGGTGTCCAGCAGCCGGTCGCGGGCGGCCGGGGCGAGTACGTCGAACCCGCCGCGCAGCGCCGGGAGCCGGTCCAGGAACTCCTGGTCGGCGAGCGCGTCGATGCGGTCCAGGACCGGGGCGAGGGCGTCCGCGGAGGACTGGAGCAGCGGTCCGGCGGCGGCCAGGACACCGCCGAGGCGGCGGGCGAGGGAGCGCCGGCCGCCGGGGGTGCCGGCGCCGTCGATCCACCCGGCGGCCCGGTCACCGAGACCGGCGGCCGGGTCCAGATCGAGGAGGACGCGTACGGCCAGTGCCGCTCCCTGCATCAACGGGGAGGCGGTCGCGGCCAGTTCCGCGAGGGCGGCGTCCATCCGCAAGCCCAGGTGCAGGGCGGCGGCCCGGTCGGCGAGGGCCACGAGGGCGCGCGCGTCGGCGGGGTCCTCGCTGCCGGCGAGGCCGGGAAGGGACCGTACGGCGGCTTCGAGCAGCCGGCCGGTGAGCGCGGTCGCGGCGGCGCGGGAGCCGTCGGAGGTACCGGGGAAGTGTCCGCGGGCGAGCCCCTCCAAGAGGTCCAGCGACTCCAGGAGTTCGGGCAGGGTCGCGGTCTGCGGAAGGGTCCCGGCGGCTTCCTCCAGCCGTACGCCGACCAGTTCGGGCAGGTCACACCGTGCGGCGGCGGCCAGGCCGGCGAGGATCCGGGCCGGGGTCGGACCGCCCTCGGCGGCGGCCCGCCGGGCGTCCTCGCGCAGCGTCCCGGCGGCGGCCTGGGCGGCGGTGACGCCGCGGACGCCGGCCAGGTCGAGGCGGGCCGGGACGGAAGGGGTCCAGGTCAGCCGCCACTTGGTGCCGAGGGCGGTGCCGTCGCCGGTGGCGGCCACGTCGAGGGGCTCCCCGTAGGCGGCCCCGCAGACGGCCAGCCGCTGGAGCAGGACCTCGCGGCGGCGGTCGAGCGGGGAGCGGAGCGGGTCGAGCCGCACCTCGCGGGGGGCGGGGTCGTCGGGGCCGGGCAGCCGCAGCTCCGCCAGCTCGGCCTCGACGGAGGGGCCGAGTCCGGAGCGCGGGGCGTGCGGGGTGATCCGGCCGCGGCCGGTGCCGACGAGCACGGCCTCCAGGGCCCGGGCCAACGCCCTGCCCCGGCCGAGGAGTTCACCCTGGCCGAGTACGGTGGTGACGGCTTCGAGGAGCTCGCCCCGGCCGGGTGCGGGCAGTCCGCGCAGGACGGCCAGGTCGCAGGCGAGCCGCAGGGTCTCGGCGGCCTCGCCGGTCCCGGCGGTGTGCCCGGCGCGGCGCAGCTCCCGGCAGATGCCGGTGACGGCGACGGATGCGGCATCGCGCACCCGCACGGCGTCCCCGCCGGCCAGGAGCACCTCCTGCTGCCACAGCGGGTCCCGGATCCCGGCGGGGTAGCCGGAGCGGGAGTCCAGCAGATCGAACGAGTAGGGCACGAGGGAGGTCACCGCCCCGGGGCCGGGTACCGAGCCCGTCCCGCCGGTCCCTCCGGACACCGGACCGCCGGCGGCACCCGCCGGCGCCTGCCCGGATGCACCGCCCCCGACCACGCGGGGAGCGAGCGCCGGCGCCCCTGCGCCCGCCGGATCAGGGCCGGCGGCCGGGCCCTCGGCCACGGCGCCCGGGGCCGGGGCGGACGCGTCCGCGCCGAGGAGGGCGGGGGCGTGGAAGGCGCCGATGAGCGCGGCGACCCTTCGGCCGCCGGCCGCGGCGGCGCCGATGACACCGCGCATGTGGGCCTCGCGGGCCAGGTCGGTCGCGGGGACCGGGCCGTCCTGGCGCAAGGCCCAGCCCACGCCGAGGGCGGCCCTCCGCACGGCTTCCGGGGCGCAGCCGGGGGCCAGTACCTCCACGGCACGGTCCCACAGGTCGTCGCCGTCCCGCCCGGTGCCGGAGGCTGCCAGCGCCCGCGCGTACGGGGCAAGGCCCGGCGGAGCCGGGGCCTGGGAGCGGGCGGCGGTCCAGCCGGGGTCGGTCAGCGGGAGGTCGCAGCAGAGGACCTCCACCCCGCGCGCCCGCGCCCAGCGGATCGCGGCCAGCTCCGGGGAGAAGTCCGCGAACGGGTAGAAGGCGAGGCCGCCCTCCCGGCCCGTGCCCGCCAGGGCGACGGGGGCGACGGTCTCGGGGTCCGCCAAGTGCTCCAGCCACGGCTGGAAGTCGGTCGGCAGCTCGACGCACACGACCTCCGCCTCCGCGGCGTCGAGCAGTGCGGGCACCACCGCCGCCAGTGCGGGGCTGTGGTGCCGTACGCCCAGCAGGTACGGCGCCGTCGACGCGGCGAGCCCGTCCACGACCGACCGCGGATCGGCTCCCGGCTTCGGGGCGGTGATCGCGGCCGGAGCACCGGCGGGCGGCGGGTCGGCGAGGGGGGTGAGCTCGGTGCGGTCGCCGGCGGCCGTCATCGGAGGTTCCCGCGGAGGTCCCACAGCCGGCGCCACATCGCCGAGCCGTCCTCGGCGCGGCGGCGCACCGGGCCGTCCCAGTAGCCCAGCAGGCGGCCGTGGTCGGCCGGGTCGTCCTTGCGGACCACGCCGAGCAGGTGCCCGGGCAGCAGGTCCAGTACGTCGCCGCCCGGCAGGTAGGCGGCGGCCACGCCCAGGGAGGCCGCCACCTGGACCGCCTCGGCCGTGGACATGACCGTACCGGGCCGTTCCACGTCCCAGCCCTCGGCCGAGCGCCCCGAGCGCAGGTCCCGGAAGACGGTGACCAGCGCGTCCAGCACCGCGTCGTCCACTCCGAACGCCGCGCCCGCCCGCTGTACGGCGGCCACCGCCTGGCGGCGGATCAGCGTGGCCTCGGCGTCCGCGTCCGCGATCGGCGCCACGGTCTCGAAGTTGAAGCGCCGCTTGAGGGCGGCGGACATCTCGGAGACCCCGCGGTCGCGCAGGTTGGCGGTGGCGATGACCGTGAACCCGGGGGCCGCGGAGACCACCGCGTCCTCGGTCGCGGTCAGTTCGGGCACGCTCACCCGCCGGTCGGACAGGATCGACACCAGTGCGTCCTGCACCTCGGGCAGGCAGCGGGTGATCTCCTCGACCCGCACCACCCGCCCGGTCCGCATGGCGGAGAGCACCGGGGAGTCGACGAGCGCCTGGGAGGTGGGGCCCTGGGCGAGCAGCAGGGCGTAGTTCCAGCCGTAGCGGAAGGCGTCCTCCGTCGTACCGGCCGTGCCCTGCACGGTGAGCGCGCTGGTGCCGCAGACGGCGGCGGCCAGCAGCTCGGACAGCATCGACTTCGCCGTGCCGGGCTCGCCGGTGAGCAGCAGGCCGCGCTCCCCGGCGAGCGTGACGACGCAGCGCTCGACCAGGGCGCGTTCGCCGACGAACTTCGGGGCGATCGCCAGCTTGGCCGGGAGCCCGGCGGGCCGGCGGCCCGGCAGGGCCAGTTCCGTTCCCTCGCTGCCGCACACGAAGGTGACGACGGCGCGCGGGGTGAGCGCCCAGCCGGGCGGGCGGGGGCCGGTGTCCTGGGCGGCGAGGAAGGAGAGTTCGGCGGCGTAGCGCTCCTCGGCGGGCAGCGATTGCCGGGCGGCGGTCTGAACGGGTGTGTCGGTCAGGGTCATGACGTGCTGTGTCCTTCGGATGACGGGGGCGTACGGATGCCGGGCGGCGCGGCGCGCCCTCCTCGGGGAGGGCGCGCCACGGCCGGTTAAGGGGTCAGCGGCGGCGTGCGCGGGTGCGCTTGACCTTCAGGGCCTCGAATCGGGGTACGTCGCCCTCGCGGACCCGCTGCCAGGCCCGCCGGTAGAGGTCCGCGGCCGGCTCGTCCGGCACCAGCACCCCCAGTGCCGGCCGCCCGCCCGGGGCCAGCCCGTACATCGGCAGCTTCCACTGCTCGACCGGCAGCACCGGCGAGGGCATCTCCGCCCAGCCGCCCGGCAGGAACAGCGAGCGTCCGGCCCGGGTCCGGGAGGCCGTCACCACCAGGTCGGTGGCGGCCAGTTCGGCGCGGGCGGCCTTCAGCCGGGCCGGCTTCCAGCCGGTCCAGCGCGCCAGGTTGCGGTCGGTGGGGTCGGGCATGGCGAGCAGTGCCAGGTACACGGCGGCCGCGTCCGCGCCCAGGCCGTGCGCCTCGCTGACCTCGGCCACCAGCTCGGGCACCGAGCGGCTCGGGTCCTGCGGCCACCACGTGCCGTCCTTGTCGACGGATCCGGCCGCCGGCGCACCCGGATCCGCCAGGAGAGCCGCGAACCGCGCGTCGTGGACGGCCCGCAGCGCCGTCTCCACCGACGACGGCTGCTGGTCCTCGCCGCGCAGCGCCGGCAGGTACGGGTCGGAGCCGGTCGAGTCGAGCAGGGCGGTCCGCAGCGCGGGCTTGGGCCGGTCGTCGTGGGTGGCCATGACCACCGCGCCGTACCGCTCGTAGCCCTCGCCCGTCTCGGTCGGCGTGCCCGCGGCCTTCCGGAAGTCGGGCAGGCTGGTGAAGTGCCCGATGCTGAGCATCAGTTCGGGCGCGGCGAGCCGCTGCCGCACGGCGGTCAGGGCGGGCGGCAGCGCGGCTCGCAGGGAGTCCCCGGCGGGCAGCCGGTGGGCCGTCCAGGCCGTCAGGGTCAGCGCGCCGGTCAGGACGGTCGAGGTGAAGGGCTCGTCGGCCGGTTCGCGGGGCTCGACGTGGTCCCCCTTGACCTCCCAGGCGACGTCGACGCTCAAGGAGCGCGACTGCGCCGGGCCGAGGATCGCGGCCAGCGCCCGGTGCGTGGACCATCCGGTCTTCGCGGCGCGCGTGGCCTCGGCGAGCAGCCACTCGGGCACGGGCGTACGACGGCCCACGCGGCGGTTCCACTCCTGCGCTGCGGCGGCCACGTCCGGCCCCTCCGTCCACAGCCGCGCCGGGTCGGCGGGCAGCAGCGCGGCCACGACCTCGCGCCGCACCTCGATCTGGAGGCTCTTGAGCTCGGACCGGGCGTGCTTCGCGTCGGCAGCCTTGACGCCGAGGGCGGTGCGCAGTTCGGCCGGCAGGAAATGGTGCTCGTAGCTGTCGATGTTGGGCAGGCCGGCCAGCAGCAGCCGCGCGAGGGTTCCTGAGACGCCCGTGAGCCGGGCGAACTCCTCGGCGGCTTCGGGGAAGAACGGCGCCGGACCGCGCTCGGCGGCCTCGGTCAGGAAGGCCGTCAGCCACCCGGGGCCGCGCCCCCGGTCGCCGAGCGGGGCCTGGCCGCGCACGGTGTAGGGGCCGGGCACGGTGAAACGGCCGGCGGGGTCGTACAGCAGCGCCCCGAACTCGTGCCCGTCGGGAACGGACGTGTTGTGCTCGGTGAGGCCGAGGACGGCTCCGCCGCCCAGCGGGAGCAGGCTGCGGTGCGAGGTGTTGCGCTCGATGCCGTCGGGGGTGCGCAGGTGGCGCTGGTCGAGGTGGACCAGGACCCGGCGCCAGTGGTCGGCGGAGTCCTCGGCGGAGGCCAGCCCGAGCGCGTCCACCCGGCCGAGCACCGTGCACAGGGCGGCCCGATGCTCGTCGGTGGTGCCGACGGCGACGGCCCGGTACGCGATCGCGGCGGGCTGGTCCAGCAGCTGCGTGAACGGCAGGGCGGAGTAGGGCAGTGCGGCCAGGTCGAAGTGGAGCCGGCCGGGCACGGCGGCGGCTTCGGTGTCGGCGGCCGCCCGGGCCAGCCCGCCCAGGTAGCGGTACGCCGCGTCGGTCTGGGCGCCCCAGCGGTAGTACCCGGTGCCGACGAGCCCGTGCAGCGCGTCGGCGATCAGTTCGTCGGTGGGGCCTTCGGGCTCCCCGTCGGCCGCCGCGCCCGAGTCGGGGTCCAGCCGGGCGGCGACCGCGTCCAGCGCCTCCTGCTGGGCGAGGGCGAAGCGCAGCACCTCGACGATGCCCCCGATCAGCTGCGGGGCGGTGACCTGCGGCAGCGCCGAGCGCACCAGGTCGGGCAGGTCGGTGGCCGCCTCGGCGGCGGCCGCCGCCTTGAGCAGGACGCCGATCGAGGCGCCGTCGGCGGCGCGCAGGGCGGCCGAGGCTTGCGGGTCGCGCGGGCGCAGCGCGTACCAGAAGGGCAGCGGCGGGAGCTCGACGCTGCCGGTGGCGAAGGCGGCGGTGCGGTAGTCGCTGCGCGACTGGGCGGTGACCACGCCGTCCGGGTCGCTGATGCTGAGCTCGCGCCAGCGGTGGGTGAGCGCGCGCGGCCGCTCGTCGCCGGGGAAGGTGAGGGCGGCGACGGGCATCTCGGAGCCCTCGGGCACGCCGACGCTGCGGCCGCCGGTGTCGGAAGCCTCCCAGCCCCGGCCGGGGACGCGTACGGTCCGCCAGCCGAGCAGGCCGTCCACGGGCGCGCCGAGGACCGAGCCCTCGACGGCGGGCGCGGGCCGCAGCCAGCAGGACTGGGCGGGCACGGTGTTGCCCTCCCCGGGGTGGGCGCGCAGGGCGTCGGTGAGGAAGGCGGGCACCGAGAACCGGCCGAGGGCTCCGCCGGCGGGGTCGTACTCGCGCCAGCCGCCCTCGTGCTCCTGGTCGCGGTGCTGCCACACCCAGTACGAGGTCCCGTCGGACAGCAGCCGGCGCTCGCCCGGCAGTTTGGTGTCCCCGGCGTGCAGGACCCCGCCGCCAGTGGTGCGGCCGCCGCCGGGCAGGGGCAGGCTGATGTCCTCGGAGCGCAGGTTCCAGTAGCCTCCGTGGACGTCGACGGTGAAGACGTTGCCGGGGTCGGTGTGCCAGTAGCCCTCGACGCCCCCGCTGCCGTAGTGGGCCCAGAAGACGAGCAGTTCGCCGTCGACGTAGTGGAATCCGTACCGGCGCGCGTTGTTGCTCGCCGCCCGCAGGTCGTGGGTGAGCACGGTGGAGTCGGCGTCGATGACGCGGACCTGGGCGGAGTTGGCGACGATCAGGTGCGGCCAGGCCTCGACGACGGTCAGCCCGTGCGCGCCCTGGCCGCCGGGCGTCATCTCGGCGACCGCGGTCTCCCAGGCGGGCCAGGAGAGTTCCTCGAAGAGGCCGGTGCGCAGGGTGCGGGCGAGGGTCTCGCCGAGGTCGGCGGCGGCAGCGAGAACCACCTCCTCCCGGGCGAGTTCGAGGGCCTCGGCGGGCAGCCAGGTCAGCCGCCGGATGGCGTCCGGCAGTCCGGGCAGGCCCGCGGCGGTGGAGGCGCCGGCCACCTCGTGCATCCACTCCGTGAGCATCGGGCGGCCGCCGGGCGAGGCCGCGAGCAGCCGCATGACCTCCACCGCGTGGCCGTCGCCGCCCAGCGCGTACGCGGCGCGCCGGAACGCGGGCCGGAAGCGCTGGTCGGCGGCGAGGGCGAGCAGGTCCCGCCGCTCGTCGGAGCGTGCCCAGTCGGCCAGGTTCAGCTGGTCGTGGCGCCGGCGCGACCCGGAGTCGGGCTCGGGATCGGTGACCGGGATGTCCAGGGAGAGCAGCAGGTCCAGCAGGTCGGCGTCCTCGACGCCCACCTTCAGCCCCGCTTCGCGGCCGGGCCCGGCGAGTTCGGCCCGCTCGGCGAGTTCGGCGCGCAGCCGGTCGGCCGCGCGGACGACGAGGTCGAGCAGGGCGGGCAGGGTGGGGCGCGAGCCCCAGCCGGTGTGCCGGGCGGCGTGGAAGCGCTCCAGCCAGCCGGCGGCGCCGTCGGAGCAGCGCTGCTCGGCGGGCAGGTCGGCGCTGACCAGCCCGGCGGTGGCGCCGGACTCCTCCAGCAGGCCGAGCCACAGCGCGGGGAGTTCGCCGTCCCCGCCGCCGGGCGGCGTCAGGCCGAGCAGGGTGCCCCGTACGGACGGCACCCGGCGGGCCAGCGCGACCAGCGCGGTGCGGTGCGCCTTCCACCAGCCGTACGCGGCCCGCAGCGTGGCCGGCAGCGGCAGCAGCTCGGCGAGGTAGTCCTGCTCGGCCTCGGTGCCGGTCAGGCCGGCGGCGCGGGCGAGGCGGCGCAGCTCGGTCGCGGCCTGCGCGGAGGGCGGCAGTCCGCCCGCGGTACGCCGGACGCACAGCCGGCGGAACCGCTCGTGGGCCTCGGCGGGGCTGACGCGGGCGGACAGCTCCTTGGCGTAGCCGGTGAGCACCTTCACCGGGAGGGCGCCGACCAGGGCGAATTCGAGGAAGACGCCGTCGAGGCGGTCCTCGTCGACGGCCAGGCCGTGCTGGGCCTCGCTGGTCCGGGCGCGGCCGAACAGCTGGGCTGCGTACGTGGTGTTCTCGACGGCGAGGAAGACGCGGGCGGCCTGCTCGTAGAAGACGGGCAGGAAGTGCGGGACGGCGGCGCCGAGCCGGCCGGCCAGTTCGTGGCAGGCGTCGAGGGCGGCCTTGGGCTTGGTCTTGGCCGTACGGGCCAGCCGGTCCAGCTCGGGGACCACGGCGAGGGCGTGGTGTCCGTCCTCCGGGTGGTGAACGAGGACCCATTCGGGGAAGCCGAGGGCCTGGCGCTGGCCGAGGCCGACCACGGGCGGCGCGCCCTCGGCCTCGGCGGGCACGAGTCCCAGGAAGCCGGCGGCGAGGTCCTCGGCCGGCCCCAGTTCGGCGGCGGCGAGCCGGACGACGACGCGGTCGTCCGGGAGGGCGGGGTGGCGGTAGGAGCGCGCGGTCAGGTCGACCGCCGAGGGGCCCGCGCCCTCGGTGCCGTTCGGCAGCACGGCGCCGGCCTTGAGCAGCAGTTCGGCCTCGTGCACGGCAGCCGCGGCGCTCGCGCCGGTCGCGCCGGTTTCCGTTGCAGTCGTGGTGGTGCTCATCGCGCGTCCCCGCCCTCTTCGATCTTGCGCCCGGCGTACAGCGCCGCGGCCATCCGCATTCCCTCGGACCAGGCGACCGGCCCGACCTCCGTCAGCCGCACCGCCCGGCCGTTCTCGTCGTGCCAGCTCAGGGCACCGGTGCTCGTCTCGTCCTCGTAGTACGGCTCGCCGATCCAGACCGCCGCCTCCGTGCCCCGGCCGGTGTCGCGGACCTTGCAGGTCGCGTAGCCGCCGGAGACCCGGTAGCCGAGGCCCGTCGCCCGCGCGGCCAGGCCGAACCGGCTCGCGAAGACCCCGCCCGCGTAGTCCCGTACCTCCGTGGCGGTGGCCGCCAGGCCCTCGGGCTTCTTCCAGGTGGGCCGGTGGATCTGCTCGACGCGCTGCACGATGCCGAGTTCGGCCGCGAAGTCCCGTACGTCGTCCAGGTCGGGCAGCAGCACCGGGTGCGGCAGGGTCACCGTGCGCGGGGAGAGCCGTACGGTCTCGCCGTCGAGGTTGACCACCTTCAGCTCGCCGGACGCGGTGGCGTCCCGCAGGAAGCCCACCTCGTCCGGGTCCTCGCCGACGACGGCCATGTCGCGCAGCGCGCTCTGCCAGGCCTCGTCCGGCCAGACCCGGGCGAGCAGCGCCGTCGGCACGGGCAGCGAGGAGACCATCCAGGTGTCCACCTGGGCGATGCAGGCGGCCTCGTGCCGTTCCAGCCATTCGGCGAGCCGGCGCAGCCGGTCCACCTCGGGATGGTCGCGCAGCGCCTTGGGCAGCGTCTTCAACTGCCGTCCCGCCGAGCGGCCGGTGGCGGACCGCGCCGCCACCTTCCCTTCCACCAGGGCGATCTCGTACCCCTCGCCCGCCGCCAGCCATGCCATCAGTACGTGCCCCTCCGCCTGCCCGATCCCGGATGCGCGCAGCGTCGACCAGGGGATGAAGACCCCCTGAGCTGCGGTATGTCGGGAGACTAGCGAGAGCCACTGACAACGCCCGCCGAGGGGGCCCGTTCGGGGGCCCCTCCCGGAGGCACGCTCGGCGGCGGCGGGTCCGCGGCGGCCTGGTGGTCCGGTTGAATGTCCGGTTCTGGGTAGTCTTCCCGGGACAGCGTGCGGTGCGGGACCGGCTCGGGGTGGGTTCATGGGACGTCAGATACGTGTCCGGGGTGCGGTCCTGGCGGCGGCGGTGCTGCTGGCCGTGGCCGGATGCTCGGGTACCGGCACCGCGCCCGGCAAGGACGCGAAGCCCCCGGCGGCCGGTACGCCGTCCTCCGCTCCCGGCGGCGCGGACGCCAAACCGGCCGCGGGGGACGTGCTTCCCGGCATGGTCGACGTCCAGGCGGCCCGTACGCAGCTGGCCGCGCTCAAGGTCGCCCCGCCCGGGACCATGGCCGGCTACAGCCGGGCCAAGTTCACCCACTGGGCCGAGCAGGGCAACAAGTGCGACACCCGCGAGGTCGTCCTCAAGCGGGACGGCAAGGACGTCGCCCAGGACGCCGAGTGCAAGGCCGTCTCCGGCACCTGGAAGAGCCTGTACGACGGGGTCGTGGTCACCGAGGCGTCGAAGATGGACATCGACCACATCGTGCCGCTCGCCGAGGGCTGGCGATCGGGCGCGGCCGGCTGGGACGCCGCGCGGCGCAAGGCCTTCGCGAACGACCTGACCCACCCCCAGCTGCTCTCGGTGACGGCGGCCACGAACCGCTCGAAGGGCGACCAGAGCCCCGACCTGTGGCAGCCGCCGGACAAGGCGAGCTGGTGCCAGTACGGGCGGGCCTGGACCACCGTGAAATCCACGTACGGACTGACCGTGACCGAACCGGAGAAGAAGATGCTCACAACGATGCTGGACAGCTGCGCGGCATGACCGGACGACAGCACACGCCCGGACGGCAGCAGTGGTGCGACGAGGTCCTCGCCGGGCCCGGCGGGGCGATGACGGACGAGGTGGGCGTCATCACGGGCCCGCTGACCCTGCGCACGACGGCGCTGCCGGACGGCGGGACGGCCCGGATCGAGGTCCAGTACAAGGACGCGGAGGAGTGGTACACGCTGACCGGCAGCCCGGTCCCCCACCACGGCGACCCTGCGGCCGTCCACGCCGCCGCCCTCGCCGCGGTCCGCACGGGCCACGCCGCCGAAGCCCCGGCCCCGCCACCGCCCACGCCCCCGCTCAGGCCCCTGCCCCGGCCCCCGGCCTGACCCGCCGCGGCAGGCCCGGCCGGTGATCAGCATCATGATCCCCATGACACCGATATCGACACCGACACCGATCACGGCCATGGACCTCACCGGCTTCACCGAGCGCGAGCAAGGGGTCTGGACCGACGAGAAGGGCCTCGTCCTCTCGGTCCACTTCTTTCCCCTGGTCCCGGACCTGCCGGCGCCACTGCACGAAATCGACCGGCTCCGGCACGGCCTCGCCCGCTCCGCGGCCCGGGCGGGCGGAGGTCTGATCGAGGCCGTGCCCGGCGAGGTGGACTCCGTCCCGGCCGTACGGCAACTGGTCAAGATCCGGCGGCCGAACACCGAGCACGGGCTGGTGTTCCTCGCTTCCTGGACCCTGCCGAAGGCGGGCTGCAGCACAGTGATCAAGGTGCAGGCGGGAGAGCGGGGCACGACGGGCATGCGGGAGGCCGTCGTCGGCGCCCGCGTGGGCCACGAGAACTACTTCCGCCCCCACCCGTACGGGCCGGACGTATCGGGCGGCCTGCCGTACCACGTCGCCGACCTCGAGGAGTGGGACGCGCAGTTCCCCGAGCACCCGCTGACGCTGGTCCGCGGCGCGCTGCGGCGCATCGCCCCGACGGCGGCCTTGGACGAGCGTTTCAAGGCCCTCCCGCCGTTCGGGCCGCCGGCCGCCCCGCGGCGGCGCTGGTTCCGCCGGCCCTGACCCGCCGGCTGCGGAAGGAGCCGTCGGGTCGGATCTCGTAGCAGCCCTGGTATCAGCCCTCGTACTCCGTCAGGTCGATGCTGTGGACCTGGAGCAGGTGGCCGTTCTCCGGGTCCGTCGTGTCGAGGTCCAGCACCATGCCGAGCTTGCGGATCACGTTCTCGGACTCCTCGTGGCCCGACCGGTTCACCGCGATGACCCGGTCGAGGCCGCGGTCCTGGAGGGCGAACTCCAGGGAGGCCTGCGCCGCCTCGGAGGCGTAGCCCTGGCCCCAGTACGGCCGGCCGAGCCGCCAGCTGATCGCGACGAAGTCCCGTACCTGCGAGGGGGACTGCGCCACGGTCAGGCCGACCGCCCCGATCAGCTCGCCCGACGCCAGGAGCTCGACGGCGAAGAGGCCGAAGCCCTCCTCGTCCCACTCCTCCTCCCAGCGCTCGATCTCCTCGGCGGTCTCGTCCAGGTCGAGTGTGGAGCCGTCGCCGATCCAGCGCATGACGTCCGGGTCGGCGTTGATCTCCGACAGGGGGACGAGGTCGTCGTCGGTCCAGCGGCGCAGGAGCAGGCGGGGGGTGCGGATCTCGGTCATGCCCCCATCCTGCCGAACACCGCCGACCAGCGGTAATCGGGTCCGCCCGGGCGGCCGCCGGGTACCCGGTCACCGCCTCCGAAGAGGTCAGGACACGGTGATCGCGTCCAGCTTCGCCCGCAGGTAGACGTGGGAGTCCACGGGCTCGTGGACCACCCGGCCGACCGGGGCCGGGAGGGACTCGACCCGGGTGTGCGGGTCGCATTCGTAGAAGTAGACCAGCGAGACGAGCTCCTCGGCCGGTGCGTCGGCGGGCGGCGGCAGCACCCGGTGGCGGCCGGCGCGCCAGCGGTCCCCCGTCCAGCGGGCCATCAGGTCGCCGATGTTCACGGTGAGCGCGGCCGGGTCGTACGGGGCGTCCTGCCAGCCGTCGGCGTCGGTGTGGATCTGGAGCCCGCCCGAGCCCGGCTCGCGGTCGAGGACCGTGACCGTCCCGAAGTCCGTGTGCGCCCCGATGCGGAACTGGCCCGGCAGGGGTTCGCCGAGCACCTCCGTGCCCGGGTACCAGTTGAGGTTGAACCCCCAGGTGGGGTGGCCGGTGTGGCGGGTGAAGTGGTCGGCGGCGAGGCCGAGTGCGGTGGCGAGGAGCTCCAGCAGCTCGTCGGACAGGGCCCGCATCCGGGCGATGTACTCGACGACCAGCGGCCCCAGCGCCGGTACCTCGGCCGGCCAGGCGTTCGGCCGGAACCACTCGGCGTCCACGGACGGGTTCCCGGTGGGCTCGTCCGCCGCACAGGACCAGGACTCCTTGAGGTCGGGCGGCGAGGCCGCCCCCTCCGCGTAGCTGTTGGCCTCGGCGCCCGGTCCGAGCCAGCCGCGGCCGCCGACCGCGACGGCGTACGGCTCCTTCGCCCCGGCCGGCAGCCGGAAGAACTCCTTGGCGGCCTCCCGGATCCGCGCGGGCAGCTCGGGGTCCACCCCGTGCCCGGTGATCAGCAGGAATCCGGCGGCCTGGAGGGCCTCGTCGACGCGGGCGGCGATCCGCTCCCGCGCCCCGGCCCCACCGGACCGCCACGGCCCGAGATCGATCACGGGAACCCGGGAACGAGCGGAAGCGGAGGAAGTCGGAGAAGTCGGAGAAGCGGCAGAAGGAGAGGGAGAAGAACTCGGTGCGTCGGCTGAACTCGCCATCGGGGCCTGCCTTCCGAGCCGGTGTCGGGCGTCCGCCCCCGAGGCTATCGCCACGCGCCCCCACCCGGTGCTAACGACGCTGCTCCAGCCCGCTGCACGGCGGCGAGTACGCGACGTACGGCAGGTGCGCGGACCACTGGGCGCGGGTGATCCGGGGTCCGGTGTGTGCGCAGGCGTCCGCGATGACCCGCGCCTCGTCGGTGCCCGCCAGTCGGACGGTGGCGTCGAACCCCCCGGAGGCCAGCACCGCGCCGTCGGGGCTGAAGGCGACCGAGCTGACGGCGGTGAGGTGGCCGGTGAGCGTGCTCAGCAGACCGGGGTGGGCGGGGCGGGCCACGCTCCACACCCGCACCGTGCGGTCGTCGCTCGCACTGGCCAGGGTCCGCCCGTCGGGGCTGAACACCACGGAGCCGACCACGTCGGTGTGGCCCGCGAGGACGGCGAGCGGGGCGGGGCGGCGCGGATCGGTGACGTTCCAGAGCCGGATCGCCGTACGTCCGCCGCTGGCGGCGGCGAGCGTGTGCCCGTCCGGTCCGAAGGCCACCGAGAACACGGCGCTGTCGTGGCCCTCCAGGACGGCCAGCGGCTGGGGCCGCCCCGGGTCCGCCACGTCGGTGAGCCGTACGGTCCGGTCCTCGCCGGCGCTGGCGAGCGTACGGCCGTCCGGGCTGAACGCGACGGAGCGGACGGCGTCCCGGTGTCCGGAGAGCCGTGTGAGCAGGGCGGGGCGGGCGGCGTCGGTCACGTCCCACAGCCCCACGCCGCCGTCGGTCCCGGAGGTGGCGAGCGTACGGCCGTCCGGACTGAAGGCCAGCGAGCGTACGTCGCCGCCCTGCCCGGTCAGCGAGGCCAGCACGGCCGGCCGGGACGGGTCGGCCGTATCCCACAACCGGACGCTCCCGTCGGCGGAGCCGGTGGCGAGCGTGCGGCCGTCCGGACGGTAGGACACGGCGCGGACGTCGTCGCCGTGACCGCTCAGCGTGGCCTCGGCGACGGGGCTGTCGGTGCCGTGCATCCGCCACAGCCGGGCGGTGTGGTCGCCGCTCGCGGTGGCCAGCTGGCGTCCGTCGGGGCGGTAGGCGAGCGCGAGGACCTCCTTGGCGTGCGCGGGTGTCGCGGTCATCAGGGTGCTGGCCAGGCCGTCGCGCGTTTTGGCGGTGGGCGAGAGGCGGTACGCCGTCAGGCTCAGCTGTACGGCCAGCCCCGGCTCGGTGTTGGCGAGGTCCGTCGCGCTGTCGGCGAGGTTCTGCGCGACGGCGTCGTTGCGCTGGCGGGTGACCTCGTCCTCGGCGCGCACGGCCTGGGTGGTGGCGGCCCCGGCCACCACCACGAGGGCGGCGAGCAGCGCGACGAGGGTGCGCAGCCGGCGGGCGCGGCGCCGGGCGGTGTTCCCGGCGGCGGCCTCGGCCGCCGTGCTCGCTTCGAGGAAGGCCCGTTCGCCGGTGGTGAGCCCGTCCGGCCGGGTGGCGGCCAGGTCGCGGGCGAGGTCGAGCCGGGTACCGCGGTAGAGGGCGCCGGAGTCCCGGCCGAGGGCCTCCCAGGCACGGGCGGCGTCGGTGAGGCGGCGGTGCAGGCGTAAGCGCTCGCGGTCGTCGGTGAGCCAGCCGCGCAGCCGCGGCCAGGCGCGGATGAGGGCTTCGTGGGTGAGTTCGACCCGTCCGTCGTCGAGGGTGAGCAGGCGCAGTCGCGCGGCCCGGGCGAGGACGGTCGCGGTGTCCGCGTCCTGGTTCAGTTCTTCGCGGGCCACGGGGCGTTTGGTGTCCTCCGTGCCCTCGCCGAGGGCGATGAGGTGGACGAAGATCTGCTGGGCGAGCCGCTGCTGACGTGCGGAGAGGGAGCCGTAGAGGGTTTCCGCGGACTGGGCGAGCGCGCCTTCGAAGCCGCCCGCCGCGTGGAAGCCGTCCAGGGTCAGGGCGGCGCCGCGGCGGCGCCGCCAGGTCTCCAGGAGCGCGTGGGAGAGCAGGGGCAGGACGCCGACCTGTCCGTGGGCGTGGGCGACGAGCGTCGCCTGGAGGGCGCCCTCGACGGTGAGGCCGGCCCGGCGGGCCGGTTCGACGACGGCGCGGCGCAGTTCGGCCGCGCTCATCGGTCCGACGAGGACCTGGGCGTCGCGCAGGACCTCGACGAGGGCGTCGTACCGGGTGCAGTGGGCGTAGAAGTCGGCGCGTACGCCGAGGACGACGCGGCAGCGGGAACCGGGGCTCCGGGCCGCTTCGACGAGGGCGGTGATGCAGCGGGCGCGCTCGTCGGGGTCGGCGCAGACCGTGAAGACCTCCTCGAACTGGTCGACGACCAGGACGAGTTCGCCGTCACCGCTCCGGTGTGCGTCCAGGGCCTGCCGTACGCGGCCGAGCGGGTGCGGCCCGGGAGTCAGGACGTGCACCGACCGGGGCGGGGTCCGCGCGCACAGCCGGGGCAGCAGTCCGGCGTGCAGGAGGGAGGACTTGCCGGCTCCGGAGGCGCCGACGAGTGCCACGACCCGCTGCCGGGCCAGGGTCGCCAGGAAGTCCTCCAGCAGCCGCTCCCGGCCGAAGAACAGGCCCGCGTCCTCGGTCCGGAAGGCCGCGAGGCCGACGTACGGAGTCCCGTGCGCCCCGCCCTCGCCCGGATCCTCCTCTTCCGGTTCCGGCTCCGACTCCGATGCCTCCGCTGACAGTTGCGCGGCGACGGCGTGCCAGCGGCGTTCCCACTCCTGCGTCTCGCCCCCGCAGGCGCGGACGTACGACAGCGTCACGTCGAGGCTCGGCAGCCGACGGCCGGACGCGGCCCCGGACAACGTCGCCACCGAGTAGTGGGCGCGGGCCGCCAGGTCCCGGTACGGCGGGGATCCGGCCTCGTGGCGCAGGCGGCGCAAGGCGGCGGCGAACTGCCGCAGCGGTCCGTCCTCCCCCTCCAGCGGACGCTCCTTGCGGGCCATGTCCTCCCCTTTCCCACCTGGTGAGTTTGCTGCCCTCTGGGGTGGATTGTTCAGCAATTGTTTGTTCACTGCCACCACGCCGACGCCGAACAACGGATCGCCGCTAGACCTGAGTTCGCCGCACCACCGGCACCACCGTCGCCGCGAGAGGAAGGAGCACACCGATGCAACGACACCACCCGGGCGGGGCCACGGCCGCCGCCCTGGCGGCCTTCCTGCTCCTGGGAGGCTGCGGATCGGCCACCGAGCCCCCGGCCCGCCGGTCGCCCGGGGCCGCAGCGGGTCCGGCGGCCCCGCTCGCCCCGGCCCGCGAGCCGAGCGCCGCGGACGCCCGCCTGCTGGAGCGGGCCGAGCAGATCCTGATCAGCCGCTGCATGGACGGGCGGGGCTTCCCGTACGCCGTCACCGAGGCCCCGGACGACACCGCGCGGTCCTTCCCGTACGGGGTGGACGACATCGAGTGGGCGCGGGCCCACGGCTACGGCGGCCGGGACCAGCGAGCCGCCGCCCAGGAGCGGGAGGCCGACCCCAACCAGCGGTACTTCCGCGGGCTTCCGGCGTCCGGGCGGGCGGCCGCCCGTACCGCGCTCATGGGTTCCGCCCCCGTGGGGCTCTCGGCCACCGCCCCCACCGGCATGACCATCACCGCCTCCGCCGAGGGGTGCATCGCGGACGCCGAGCGCACGCTCTACGGGGATCTGGCGACCTGGTTCCGCGTCAAGGTCGTCACGATGAACCTGCGGCCGGTGCGGGAAGCGCTCGTGCACGAGGACCGGCAGTACGCGGAAGCCGTCGGACAGTGGGCCGCGTGCATGCGGGCGGCGGGCCGCCCCTACGCGGACCCCGACGCCTCCCGGCAGGCCGCGGCCCGGTTCGGCGAGAGCATGCCGCCGGCCGAGGCGGACGCGGCCGAGGCCGAACTGGCCGTCGTCGAAGCGACCTGCGCGGCCGGCACTGCGCTGGCCCGGGTCTCCCAGGCTCTGGACCGCACCTACGGCGAACAACTCCGGTCCCGGCACCAGGAGGAGATCGCACTCAGGTGGCGGCTCCAGAACGGCGCGCTGCCGACGGCGCGCCAGGTATCCGCACCACACGGCACGGCACAGAACCCACCACCTTCCGGAGGATCCCATGCGTAAGTTCCGCACCCTGCTGCTCGCCGGCGCGCTCGCCGTACCGCTGCTGGCCGTTCCCGCGACCGTGACCGCCGCCGGAGCCGCCACGGCCGGTGCCTCCGCCACGGCCGGCGCTTCCGGCGCGGCCGCGGACGGCAACTACTGGGTCTGGGAGGACACCAACCGCGGCGGCCACGCCTGCGGCTGGAGCGGCGACGACTCCGACTGGCGCACCTGCGGGGCCGGCGGCAACTTCAACATGAACGACCGGGCCTCGTCCTGGTGGAACAACGGGTACGCCGGCTCTTTCGGGGACGTGCGCGTCTACGAGAACATCGGCTACGGCGGTGCGTCCACGTGCGCCCCGAACGGCTCGGCCGGCAACATCCCGTGGGAGTGGAACGACCGCATCTCCTCCCACAAGTGGGTCACCAACTGCGGCTACTGAGCCGCGGCCGCTGACCGGCGGCTAGCGACCAGCCGCCCGCAGGGTGTAACGGGCTCCGCCGTCCTCGGTGGAGCCCGTCCGCTCGAAGCCCGCCCGGACGAGCACCCCGTGGGAGGGCGCGTTGTCGGCGTCCACCCTGGCGTGCAGCGCGGTCACGCCGGGCTGCCCGAAGGCCCAGGCGACCAGGCCGTTCAGCGCCTCGGTCACGTACCCGTTGCCGCGGGCCGACGGTACGAGGTCGTAGCCGACCTCCGCGTTCCCCTCGGCGTCGGGGACCCCGTGGAAGCCGATCCCGCCGATCGCGCGCCGGTCCTGCGTACGGACGACGGCGTACGCGCCCCAACCCGGGCGGAACGTACCCTCCTCGCGCGCCTTGGCCACCATCCCGGAGGCGAACCGCGTGCCCTCGCCGGGGCCGTCCTCGGCCCAGGCGAAGCCGCCGGTGCCACCGTCGCTGAGGTCGCCGGCGACGAGCGGGGAGATCTCGCAGAGCACGACGCGGTCCGCGGTGATGGGCTCGGCGTACCAGCGCCACGCCGTGCGGCGCGGCAGGCCGGGGAGTTCCCCCCGGCCGGTCACCCACAGCAGGGTCGGCCACGGGGCGGCGATGTCGCGCGGTGCCTGGGGGAAGAGCCGGTCGAGGACCTGCTCGCAGAGGTCCGCGTCGGGCTCCCAGTCGTGGACTCCGAGAGCGTTCAGGATGTCATGGGTGTGCAGGAGCGTCTCGACGACGCCCATCGCGGCGAATCCGTCCGGGCCGGCCATGCCGTACGGGTGCCAGGCACGGACCTCGGGGTCGGTGACGGCCACGGCGGCGGACAGCAGGCCTCCGGTGGCCTCGATGACCTGGATCAGGCCCTCGGGGGTGGTGCCGGGGTCGGCGCTGATGTCGAAGGGGGCGTACCCGCTGGTCGAGCGCCCGGTGAGCTGGGTGGCGTACCCGGTGAAATCGCTCGCCACGTGGACGGCGGTGTCGTAACAGCTCCACTGCTCCACTCCAGGCCGGCGGCCGGGACGGACCAGTCGAGGTGCGCCACCTTCCGGAGCGCCTGTGCGGTGAGGGACACGGATCGGTCTACGGCTTCGGAGCCCATGATCGTCATGGCTCGCACCCTAGGACCGCCGCCCGTGCCCGGGCCACCGGATATCCGGCGCGGTCGCGGAGGCGTCACGAGCCGGGGGCCGGGAGCGGGGCTCCGCAGCGGGAGCAGGACCGGGCGCCGCGTTCGGTCGCGAGCCGTCCGCAGTCGGGGCAGACCAGGTGGAGCAGGCAGGCGGGCTCGCCGCCCGCGGCGGGGTCTGCGGGACCGGCGGGGGCTCCGGAGCCGGCGGGCGGGGGCACCTCTGCGTCATGGGCGCGCGTCGTCATGTCTCGTCCTTCCCGTACTCGTATCCCTCCCCCGGGGCGGGCTCCGCACACCTGACGGATATGGTCGTAGCCGGTCTGCGTCGGCCGTACCAAGGACAGGCGCGAGGCCGGGGCGGCGGTTGATCACCCTGCCTCCGTGCCGCCTCGACCGCATTCGCCCCGTCGTCCTGCCCCGGAACCCGCACATGAGCACCGTCCTGCCGTCCCCGTCCCCGTCCCC